>JBKJPI010000139.1:0-14557 GCA_046595235.1 Burkholderiales bacterium
CTCGAAGACGTTCTTTGCCACATCAACCGCAACGGTTGTAGCATTCATGTCGGACTCCTTTCGTTAGTTTCGCTGACGCCACCCAATAACTCAGCTGGCACGATGATGCCGCAAGAAAAGAGCGGGAGGAGTCCATCCCATCATTCGAGCGGACGCGTCGTCAGCGCCGTATGCGCTGACGCGCGCCGCTCAACAAGGCGTTGAGTCTGTAGGAAAACTCCCCTGCGCATATCTGGCCGTTTTAGTTGCGACATGAGCTCACGACGTTTAGGATTTGATGCGACGGGTGGCTTGCGCCGCGATCTCCTCCTAGATCGTATCCTGGCGCGATTGGGCAGCATGAAGTCGTCAGAGGTACAAAAGCACAGCGGTTTTCTCAAGAGCGGGAAAGCTCGCGTATTTGGCCTTTTCCTACAGACTCGTTAGACCGCAGAATTCCGGGTCTCAGCGCCCTATCACTGGCACTGATACTCTCGCACTGTGAAGGTCAGCGAGGTTCTCCGAATGCTGCACGACGACGGGTGGTTCTTCGCAGCCACCCGCGGCAGTCATCGTCAGTTCAAACACCCGACGAAGTCCGGGCGTGTGACCGTCGCTGGGAAACCGAGTGATGATCTCGCTCCTGGCACGCTCAACAGTATCTTGAAGCAGGCGGGTCTCAAGAAGTGAGGGGTGGAACAATGCGCTATGCAATCGTTATCGAAAAGGCAGACACCAACTACTCGGCCTACGTGCCCGACCTCCCGGGGTGTATCGCAACTGGCGATACTGCGGCAGATGTCGAGGCATTGATTCGCGAAGCCATTGAATTTCACGTGGCTGGGCTGCGCGAAGATGGCCTTCCAGTACCCTCGCCTTCCAGCAAGGTCGAGTACGTCGACGTTGCGGTCTAACCACGCGTTCGAGCGGAGCGCCCGTCAGCGCTGCTGCCGGGTGCGCTCGTCGCTACGCTCCTTGTTGCCCGCTCAAAACGAACGTTATGCGGCCCGATGGTGAAACCACTGCGATCTGCGTTTGTGTGCGTGCTTGTACTCGTGGCTGCAATCTCCGGATCGGCCGCAGCCGCGAGCCTGATCGTTATCGTCGTCAAAAGGTACCCGGGCAACACGTTCATTGCACGTTCGGTGGCGTACGCCCGATAGCCGCTGACGCGCTCACCGCTATGACTTCAAAAGCGCTTCGATGCGGCTGAGGCTCGCGTCATCCAGCTCTCGCCGCTGCCGCGCGACATCCAAAGCGACCACGCCGAGCGTCCTGTAAACGGCTGCAATGCTCGCATCCCACGCGTCGAGCGCCTGCAGGTGACCTGCGACGACTGTGTCATCGCCGCGCGCTATCGGACCGGTCAACGCTGCTGAGGTCCCGAGGGCGAATACATTCTCGAGCGTCTCACGCACGAGGGGCTGCATCATCTCCGAAGCGGTCAGCCGGTTTATGCCCGCCTTTTCGTAGCCCTTCAATCCCGCCTCCATCAGTGCCGTGAGATAGTTGCACACCATCACACTCGCGGCGTGATACAGCGTCTTGAATTGCGCATCAATTGGCGAAACCCGACCGCCGATACTGTCGAACGCGGATTTCAGTAAGTCCAGTGCGAGTGCATCCCCTTCCGCTGCGCAGTGCGTGCCGGCGAAGGTTTCAGCAGCGGCGCCCGGGTCTGCAAAGCTCTTGAGCGGATGGATACTTGCGATGTGTGCGCCGGTTTGCCGGACGTTGTCGAGCTCCGCCGATGCGAGCGTCCCGCTGCAATGGAAAACGACATCACCCGCGCGCAGCAGGCCCACGTCGGCGAGTTGCCGCGCGGTCGAGGCGATTGCGCGATCGGGCGTCGTGATCATCCACACAGCGGCCGCGCCCATGTCTGAAAGTGCGGTCACGGCATTGCCGCCACCCATGAAGGCGACGGCCGCTTGCGCACCCTGGACCGAGCCGTCGAGCACATCCCCGACAGCGAACGTGCGATGACGACGCCACAGCAAGCCAAGCGCCTGGCCAACGCGGCCGGCGCCGATGACGTTCAGCGTTTTCATGAGTGTGCCGGCATGATACCGGACGCTTGACTGCACCTGTCAGCCATGGCCGCGTAGCAGCCGTTATAGTCAAGCGATGACCGTCTCCCGACGCAGCTTTCTACGAGCCGCTGCAGCCCTTGCCGCAGGGGCCGCTTTGACGCCATACACGCGAGTTGCTGCGCAGCCGCGTTTTGTCTCCAGCCCGTTTACGCTAGGCGTTGCTTCAGGCTATCCGCATGAAAGCGGCGTTACGCTCTGGACGAGACTCGCGGCCGAATCCCTCGCGCCCAATGCTGATGTCAAAGTGCAATGGGAGGTTTCCGAAGACGATGTGTTTCGCACGATAGCCGCGCGGGGTGAGGCGGCAGCGTCGCCAGCGCTCGGGCACTCGGTTCACATCGACGTCGCCGGATTACGCCCTGCCAGACATTACTGGTATCGTTTTCGCGCAGGCGACGCGCTGAGCGCCATCGGACGCACGCGTACAGCGCCGCAGGCAGGCGCCGCGACCCACCGGATGCGCTTCGCGTTCGCGGCGTGTCAGCACTACGAGCAAGGCTACTTCACGGCGTTCCGCCACATGGCGCAGGAAGAGCTCGACCTCGTCGTGCACCTTGGCGATTACATCTACGAGTCGTCGTGGGGCCGCAACCACGTGCGCGCGCACGGCAGCCCGACGCCGCACACGCTCGATGAGTATCGCGTCCGGTATGCGCTTTACAAAAGCGATCCCGATCTGCAGGCCGCTCATGCGGCGTGTCCGTGGCTCGTGACGTGGGACGACCATGAAGTCGACAACGACTACGCCAACGATCGTTCGCAGGACCTCGCGCCGCGTGAGACATTCCTCGCCCGCCGCGCGGCCGCGTATCAGGCTTACTACGAGCACATGCCGCTGCCCGCGTGGGCGCGGCCCCGCGGGAAAGACATGCGCGTTTACGGCACCGTGCCCTACGGGGATCTCGCCCGCTTCTTCGTTCTCGATACGCGCCAGTACCGCTCGCATCAGGTGTGCCCTCGGGCCGACCGCGGCGGCGGCAACGTCGTACGAGAAGAAGACTGCGCTGAGCTCGCAAACCCGGCGCTGACGATGCTCGGGCAGGAACAGGAGCAGTGGCTTGACGGAAGCGTCGGCCGCTCGACGGCGCGCTGGAACATCGTGGCGCAGCAAACGTTGATGGCACAGGCCGATCGCCGTCCGGGGCCCGGCGCCGATTACTGGACGGATGGCTGGGATGGTTACCCACGCGCGCGCGAACGCCTTCTCACGTCACTCGCTGCTCAGCGCGTGTCGAACCCGATCGTGCTGAGCGGCGACGTGCACATGGCCGCCTTGACCGATCTCAAACTGCGGAACGACGATACGAAGTCCGAGGTTATTGCGACCGAGCTCGTGTGTCCGTCGATCAGCTCGCAAGGCCCGTCACAGAAACGTGTGGAGTTGATCCTGCAGGAAAACCCGCACATCAAATTCGCTAACGGCGCGCGGCGCGGCTACACGACCGTCGATCTGGCACCCCGTCGTTGCGTCACACGCATGCGAACGATTGCGAGCGGTGTCGAGCCGGATTCGCCGATCAGGAATCTATCGATCTACGTGATCGAGGATGGACGGCCTGGCGCTCAGCGGGTCTGATAGTACACGCGTCACTCAGGATCCTGCCAGCTGTCGAGCAGGCGCCGATCACGTTTCGTGGGCCGCCCTTTAAGGGTGCTCGCCGGTTCGTTGAAGCGCCGTCGCTGTTCAACCTCGAGGGCTCGCTTCGCGCGGCTTTCCTCACCTTCTTCGTAGAGGGCGCGTGCCACGGGCGCAGCACCGCGCTTGTCCGAAAGCTGGACGACCACAATGCGCCACTCGAAGCCGCGGATGTTGATGTCCAGGCGGTCGCCTGCCTTGAGTTCCTTAGCCGGTTTCGTGCGCTCGTCGTTCAGCCGGACCTTGCCGCCTTCGATCGCCTGTTGCGCCGCTGAGCGTGTTTTGAAAAAACGTGCGGCCCAAAGCCACTTGTCGATGCGAACGGCAGCACCCATGCGACGCTTGATTCAAACGCGAACGGGCTTCCGGTCGAGCAGCGCGAGCCAGCCGCGCGCGATGCGGTAGAGGACCCAGATGCCGACGCCGATCGCGAGCGCCCACGCGACGGGGATGCCGACAAGTGTCATCACCAGCAGACCCATGACGAAGACCCACAGCAAGGCGTAGAAGAACGTACGGATCTGCCAGCTGAAATGCGATTCGAGATACGTGCCTTCGACATCGTTCCGCTTCACGAAATTGATGATGACCGCGATAATCGACGGCCAGCCCGCGAGGAAAGCTGTGACGATGAAGCCAGGCGCGAGGAGGCCCATCAGCGCGCTGAAGCCGTGCATCGCATAGAGCACATGCGTCAGTGTGACGAGCGAGCTGCTCGGCGTCGTAGTGGACGGGCTTACTGTGATTTCAGTCATGAGGCTCTCCGGTTGCCGCTAGTGCGCCGTTACGGCAAGTGGCGTGCCTGTCGCAATGCGGCGCGAGCGGTTGCTGAGCGCATGCGCTCGGGCCGAACCCCGCCGTCGAGCATGAAAGAAACGCGGCCGCGCGCGCCGCTCGCTTCATAGTCAGCCAGCAACGCCGCCGATGCGGCCTCTTCCCGGACACCAAGATCGCCGGTGATGAAAGCGTGCACGTGCTCGAACATGCGATCGAGCGCGATCTCGTGCGTTTTTCCGGTGCGGGCAAAGAGCCAGTCCGCAAAGCGCATGAAGCGCGTGAACGGCGCATCGCCCGCGAGTAGCGCCAAGCCGCGCCGAAAGCGGCCGGAATTCGCAACAACTTCCCAGTATCGGGCGAACCGCGAGATCCGCTGCATGTCGTCGAAGCTTATGCAGTCGGTGCGCAGGACGTTGTAAGGCGGATCGGGGTTGTAACGCATCGCATGCGCTTCCGTGTGGCGTGCGATCGGCGTGCCCCGCAGTCTCTTGAGGATCCCCACCTGGATTTCGTGCGGCTTCAACGCGTACAGCCGATCGAAGCCCCTGCCGAAGCTTTCCAGATCTTCTCCGGGCAGCCCGGCGATGAGATCGACGTGAACGAGCGCATTCGATTCGTTGCGGAGCCAGATCAGGTTGGCTTCCGATTTAGCGTTGTCCTGCCGCCGGGAGATCGCAGACTGCACCGCCGCGTTCCACGTCTGGATCCCGCCCTCAAACTGCAGCGAACCCGCCGGAAAGCGCGCAATCGCCGCCTTGAGCTTGTCCGGTAGATGATCCGGAATGACTTCGAAGTGGACGAAGAGATGCTCGTCGAGACGCTCCAGAAAGAATTCGAGGATGCGAAGGCCCGCGGCCGTCTTCAGGTTGAACGTCCGGTCGACGAAGCGGAAGTGCCTTGCGCCGCGAAGATGCAGCTTCCCGAGCTCGGCCATGAACGCATCGAGATCGAAAGCCCACGCTGTCTTGTCGAGCGACGACAGACAGAATTCGCACTTGAACGGACAGCCCCGCGACGCTTCGACGTAGATGAAGCGCTTCGCAATGTCCGTATCGTCGAACCCGTCATAGGGCAGCCGAATGTCGGAGAGTGCGGGCTGACCGCCCGCAATTACTTTCGACTCCGGCAAGTCGCCGACGAGAAGTCGCCGGCATAGCGCGGCAAATGCGAGGTCGCCCCAACCGGTTACAACGTAATCGGCGATCGCACAAATGCGCTGCGACTCTGTCTCGTAGCTCACCTCGGGGCCGCCGACGACAATGACGACTTCAGGCGCGACCGCTTTCAAATGGGCCACGAGTCGAGTCGCTTCTTCGACGTTCCAGATATACACCCCAACGCCGATGACGCGAGGCCGGGTGCTCAGAAGCTGTTCGGCCATGTCGGCTGCGCGCGCACCGAGCACGAACTCGGTGATTCGCGTCTCCGCCGCGAGGTCGCCCATGTTCGCTGCCAGATAACGCAGGCCGAGCGAGGCGTGCACATAACGCGCATTGATCGTAGTCAGAATGATGCCGGGCATCCGGCCATTTTACGTGAGACCGGAAACGCCCCCCTTACCCTCGGGTTAATGGCACAATCGCGCTTTTTTGCAAACGGCGCGAACCCCGGGCGCCGTGCGTGTTCTCAACGTTATGGCCGATCAGACTCAGCTCCTTCAGAACGAGTTTCTCAACACCCTGCGTAAGGAGCGCGTGCTGGTCTCCGTGTTTCTCGTGAATGGCATCCGCCTTGCAGGCCACATTCAGTCTTTCGACCAGTATTCGATTCGGCTGCAGGGCACGACACCGCAGCTCGTGCTGAAACGCGTCGTGGCGACGGTCGTTCCCGACAAGGGCGGACGGCCAAGGCCCATCACCGACGCCACCACGACGCGAGCCCCGCGCAGAAAGACATTCACGCGGCCCGCAGGCGAGTAGTACGATACTTCTGCTAACCTTTCGACCGTCATAATTTTGTAAGAGGGAGATATGGCCCAACGCGGCGAGCCCGAAGCGAAAATGGACCCCGCCTCGCTTTATCGCGAGGAGATCATTACTGACCGTAAGGTAGGCACCCTGCGCGTCATGACACCGCTCACGATCGCGGGTGAGGCCGATGCCGGCCGGCCCGTGCTCTACATGGGCGAGGCACAGATCATGACCGGCGCGGGTCCGCTGCCGATCAACTTCGAAATCGACGCTGAAACGCTACAGGAAGCGGTCGAAGGCTTCGGCGCCGCTGCCAAAGAGGCGATCGAGCGCACCGTCCGCGATCTTCAGGAGATGCGCCGGCAGCAGGCGTCGTCAATCGTGGTACCGCAGGGCGGCATGGGTGCCCTGGGGCCGCCTCCCGGGGGCGGCGGTAAAATTCAGCTGCCCTAGTTGATTCTTGATTCGTCTCGGCATCGACTTAGGCGGCACCAAGACCGAAATCATCGCCCTCGACGAGCGCAGGACAGAGCGCCTCCGCAGGCGCGAACCGACACCGGCCGGTGATTACGAAGCTACGGTCGCACTGCTCGTGCGGCTCGTTCGTGAAACCGAGATCGAGCTTGGAAAACGCGGAAGCGTCGGGATCGGCGCGCCCGGCGCACTCTCTCCGGCAGACGGCCGCATGCGGAATTCGAACTCCACGTGCCTCAACGGTCAGACGCTGAAGCGTGACCTCGAGCGCGCACTGGGTCGTGAGATCCGACTGGCTAATGACGCCAACTGCTTTGCGCTTTCAGAAGCGGCCGACGGCGCGGCACGCGATGCCTCGACCGCGTTTGGCGTAATACTCGGCACGGGGGTCGGCGGCGGCATCGTCGTCAACGGCCGTGTGCTCGAGGGCGCGACAGCGATTGCGGGGGAATGGGGACACAATGCGCTCCCGTGGCCGCTTCCCGGCGAGCTTCCGGGGCCGAGGTGTTATTGCGGCAAGTTCGGATGCGTCGAGACGTTTCTGTCGGGGCCCGCGCTGAGCGCAGACCACTTCAGCGCGACCGGCGAGAACCTTGCGCCAGACGAGATCGCTGCACGCGCGAGTAGCGAAGACGGCGCCGCACAGACGCTCACGCGATACGAGCATCGCCTTGCACGCGGCCTCGCTGCAGTCATCAACGTACTGGATCCGCACGTGATCGTGCTCGGCGGCGGCTTATCGAATATCGAGCGGATTTATGCGAACGTACCGAAGCTTCTGCGCGAGTGGGTTTTTTCGGACGTCGTCTTGACGAAGATCGTCCGCAACTATCACGGCGATTCGAGCGGCGTGCGTGGTGCAGCGCTGCTCTGGGATAATTGATGCCGAAAATACTGTCTGCCGGTGTGGTCCCGCTGCGTCGGACGCGCTCCGGCTGGCGCATGCTCGTGCTGCGCGCTTACAAGAACTGGGACTTTCCCAAAGGAATGGTCGAACTCGGGGAAGAGCCGATCGACGCCGCAAGGCGCGAGGTCACCGAAGAGACGGGGCTTGCCGATCTCGACTTTCCATTCGGGGATACGTACCGGGAAACGGTTCCCTACGCCGGAGGCAAGGTTGCACGCTACTACCTTGGCGTAACGCACCAGGAAACCGTGATTCTTCCGATCTCACACGAGCTCGGGCGCCCCGAGCATCACGAGTGGCGCTGGGTGAGTGCGCACGATGCGGAAGACCTGCTGCCGCCGCGCCTTGCGCCGATCCTCGACTGGATTCGCGATACGCTCGACGAGTGACGCGTCATGACGCGTGCCTGTTCAAGACCAGGATGGATTCTGGCATCATTGCGCAGCCTGCCGCTTCTTCAGGCGGCCCCGGCGCTGCAAACGAGCGGGATACACTACCCTCCTCCCATTGAAAGACCACAGATAAGGGGCGCGTCATGATTTATGAAATGAGGACTTACGATCTCAAGCCACGGTCTTTGCCGGAAGTCGAGAAGCGCTTCGGCGAGCAGTACGAAAAACGAAAAAAATATTCGGAGCTCGCAGCGTTCTGGCATACCGAGATCGGCCCGCTCAATCAGATCATTCATGTCTGGGGCTACAAGGACATGGACGAGCGAAACAAGATTCGCGAGGCCGCGATAAAAGACGGTGTATGGCCGCCGAAGATTGCCGAGTTCATCCTCTCGCAGAAGTCCGAGATCATGCTGCCATTCTCCTTCATGAAGCCGATCCAGCCCGGTAAGCAGGGTCCTTTTTTCGAGATCCGCACCTATCACTTCGCCGGCGGTGAGCTCGCCACCATCAAGAAGAACTGGGAAGCCGCGATCGATGTGCGCCTACAGTTCGGTCCTGTCACGGCGGTATGGCACTGCGAGATCGGCAAAGTGAATACGTTCCAGCACATCTGGCCGTACGAAAGCCTGAACCAGCGCGAAGAGATCAGAAAGAAAGCGCAGGCCACCGGGCTGTGGCCCGCAGGCAAGAAAGCGATCAAGGAAGGCGGCCGCGATTACGAGCTCATCGCTCAGGAAAACAAGATCGTGATGCCGTCGTCGTTCTCGCCGCTGCAGTAGGCCGTCCTTCGCCGCCGTTCGTGCTGCGCAGCCGCGAGCGGCGTCGAAGTGCGCATCGCGGTCGAAGTGTTCAGCGAGCGCGGATTGCTCGAATCATGAGGAGTATCGGTTCTTGATTTTCGAATTCATTACCAGCGCAGGCGTTCGTGACGCTGACGTGGATATATCCGCGCTCGTCATCGCAGGCTGGACGGGCCGCGATGCAGCAGCTGTCCAACATCACATCGAGGAGCTCGCACGGCTCGGGGTCCCGGCACCCAGCCGCGTGCCGTTGTATTACCGCGCGAGTGCCGATCTGCTCACTCACGAGAGTGCGATTCAAGTGGTCGGTGCGGAGACGTCCGGCGAAGCCGAGCCGGTTCTGGTGGCCACCGGCGGAGACCTGTGGGTCGGCGTCGGCTCTGATCACACCGATCGGAAAGCCGAGGCCTTTTCGGTGGCGATCTCCAAGCAACTCTGCGCTAAACCGGTCGCACGCAAATTGTGGCGCTTCGTTGACGTTGCGCCGCACTGGGATGAGCTCATGCTGCGCTCGTGGGCGCTCATCGACGGACAGCGCGTCCTGTACCAGGAGGGCGCTCTTGCGCAGATTCGCCCGCCGCTCGAATTGATTCGCGGTTACACCGAAAAAAATCCCGAGCTGCCCATGGGAACTGCAATGCTGTGTGGTACGTTGTCCGCAATCGGCGGGGTGCGTCCGGCAGCGCGTTTTGAAATCGAGATTTCGGACCCCGTGCTGAAGCGCGAGATTACGCATGGCTACACCGTCGATGCCCTGTCTGTTGTGAGTTGATGGTATATCCGCTTGACGAAAGCACAAGCGCACCGCAAAGGACTATGAATATGGCGATCCACAAAGAGCACAAGGAGTTCTACACCGTCGATCTGGGCAGCGGCTGGGAGACACCGGCCGGCTATCCACCGGGTATCGAGCAACAGATCCTCGCCGGCACCCTCGACGAAAAAGCCCAACGCGGGCACCGCACGCGCCACCTGCGGTTTGCGCCGGGTATCTACACCACGCAGCCGTTCGTGCACGACTACTGGGAAGAGGTCTACCTCGTGTCCGGCGACCTCATTGTCGGCAACGATGAAAACGGTAATGGCGGGACGCAGTTTGCGCCGAACACATACGCGTGCCGGCCGCCGCGCACGCCGCACGGCCCGTTCAAGTCCGAGGGGGGTTGCCTGCTGCTCGAAGTCCACTACTACGACGAAAAGCAGGAATAGCAACGCCATGCCACTTAGAGTCGCCATTCCCGACCTTATATCGCCGTCGTATTTTCCGGCGATCGCTGCGGTCGAACTGGGCTTCTTCAAGCAAGAGGGCCTGGACGCGACGATCGAGCTGCTGTTTCCCGTCACCAGGACCTACGAGGAGCTGCGCGACGGCCACCTGGACTTTGTGGCTGGCGCTGCCCATGCGCCGCTTTACGCTTTCGAGAACTGGAACGGGTGCAAGCTTCTTGCGGCACTGGGCCAATACATGTACTGGTTCCTGGTGCTGCGTCAGGACATCCGCGCAAAGCGCGGCGACTTGAGCGCGGTCAAGGGACTGCGCATCGGGGCAGCGCCGGGGCCCGTGGACGGCCTCAAACGTATGCTCATCGAAGCTGGCATCGACCCAGACCGTGACGTGCAGATCGGGCCTGTGCCCGGCACTGCCGCCGCCGGTGTCTCGTTCGGCGTGGCCGCTGCCCAGGCGCTACGGGACGGCAAGCTCGACGGCTTCTGGGCGAATGGTATGGGTGCCGAGATAGCCGTGCGCGACGGCATCGGCGAAGTGGTGCTGGACGCGCGGCGCGGCGATGGACCCGCGCCGGCGCGCGACTACACGTTCGCCGCTTTTGTGACCACCCAGAAGAAGATTGACAGCGACCCCGAGGTCGTCGCGGCTGCCATCCGTGCGCTCGTCAAGGCCCAGCATGCGCTGATGGCGGCACCTGATCGCGCAACGGCTGTAGGCACGAAGCTTTTTCCAAAGACCGAGGCGGGGCTCATTGCCGAGCTTATCCGGCGTGACGCGCCATTCTACGATCCGTCGATATCGATGCACTCCGTCGATGCTCTGAACAGCTTCGCCCGCAATCTGGGAATTCTTTCCGGAACCGCGTCGTATGAGCAGGTGGTTGCGACCCGGTTCCAGCATCTCTGGAAAGCGTGACTCGACTAGCCGCGGGTCGCCGGCCAGGTTCTTTCGTGCATGACGATTAACGAGCGCATATTGATCGCCGGTGCAGGTCCGGTGGGTTTCGTAACCGCGCTCGCACTCGCGCAGCGCGGCCTGCCGGTCACGGTGCTCGAAGCCGAGGCGCGCATCATCGATGCTCCGCGCGCTGCGACCACACATCCTGCGACGCTCGAGTTGCTCGCCGACCTCGGGTTGAGCGACGAAGTCATCGCGGAAGGACTGATCGCGCGCAAGTTCCAGTTCTGGGACCGGCCGAGCGCCTCCCTCATCGCGGAATTCGACCACGACGTGCTGCGGCAGGACACCCGTTTCCCGTTCGTCGTGCAATGCGAACAGCACAAGCTCGCGCGTATCGCGCTCGAGCACCTGCGTAAGCTGCCGCACGCGGACGTGCACTTTTGCACGCGCGTGACAGCGGTCAATGCGAGTGCCGGGCACGTCGACATCACGGTCGATACGCCGCAAGGGAGCAAGTCGCTCCGCGGCGCTTTCCTGATCGGCGCGGATGGTGGGCGCAGCACGGTTCGCAAAGCGCTCGGCATCGAGTTCGAAGGCTATACGTGGCCCGAGCGCTTCATCGTGCTATCCACGACGTTCGATTTCGAGGCGGAACGCGGTTATTGCTTCCGCAACTACTTATCGGATCCCGACGAATGGGCTAACCTGTTCAAAGTCGCGGGCGATGATGGCAAGGGCTTGTGGCGCGTCGTTTTCCCGACACGCCTGGAGGAGACCGACGAGGAAGCACTGAGCGACGCCGGCGCGCAACGGCGCCTCCAGCGCTTCTTCCCGAAAGCGACACCGTACGAAATCGCGCACCGCAACCTGTACAAGGTGCACCAGCGCGTCGCCAGTACGTTTCGCAAGGGTCGTGTCCTCCTCGCCGGCGATTCCGCGCACGTCAACAATCCGATCGGCGGGCTCGGTCTGAATTGCGGCCTGCACGACGGTGTCGAGCTGGCGCAGCGGCTTGGCCGGTTCTGCAACGATGGAATTGACGAGCTCGATCTATACGACCGGCGGCGTCGGCCCCTCAATGTCGAGTTCGTTCAAAGACAAACGATCGACAACAAGAAGCGGCTGGATGAAAAAGATCCGGGCGTGCGCGCTGAGCACTTCGAGCAATTGCGCAAGACCGCGGCCGACCCGGCGCAGCATCGTCAGTTTCTGCTGCGCACTTCACTACTCGAGAGCATGCGCAAGGCGGCGCTGATCGTCTAGTCGCTGCTTAATTAATCCTGGCGCCGGAGATTTTCACCGCGTCGGCCCACACCGGCAGGTCCGCACGGATCCGTTCCGAAAACTGCGCGGGTGTGCTGCCGACGAGATCCACGCCGAGTTCCGCAAACCGCTTCAGCGCCTGCGGGCTCCGGATGCCCTGTCGCACGGCGGCGCTGATGCGCGACACCAGTGCCGGCGGTGTGCGCGCCGGCGCGATTAGACCGTTCCACGTGAGCGGTTGAAAACCCGCCAGCCCCGATTCTGCGAACGTCGGTATGCCGGGCAACTGCGCGTGGCGCGCCGCGCCCGTTGTCGCGAGCAGGCGAACGCTGCCGGTGGCGGCGTGCGGCAGCGCCTCCGAGAGATTGGCGAACATCATCGACACGTGTCCGCCAAGCACGTCGGTCAGCGCGGGTGCGTTGCCCTTGTAGCTCACGTGCTGCCCGGTTCCGCGGATACGCTGCAGAAACATCGCCCCGGCAAGATGCGAAATGCTGCCACTGCCGGCGGAGGCGTAGGAGAGCTTGCCCGGCTGGGCTCGCGCGTGCTCGATCAGCTCGTTGACGCTTGCAGCGGGCACCGCTCGATGCACGATGAGCACGAACGGATTGGTCGCAACGAGGCTGACGGGTGCGAAGTCTTTCACCGGATCGAAGGGCACGGGGCCGAGGGCGGGTGCGATCACGAGCTGGGGGGCCGCGGCGATCATCAGCGTATAGCCGTCTGCGGGGGCTTTCGCCGTCAGCTCGGCGGCAATGACGCCATTGGCGCCCGGACGATTATCGGCGACAAAGGTTTTGCCGAATGCTTCGCCGAGGGTCAGCGCGGTCTGCCGCGCGATCAGGTCGGTATTCCCGCCGGCGGCATACGGGACGATGATGCGCACCGGTCGGGCCGGCCATTCGGCGGCGTTCACCGGCGGCATCGCCCCGAACGCCATCACCGCGGCAAACGCAACGATCTCCCAAAGTGTCTTTCCTTTCATCTCAGGATTTTCCCGGCATCTGGCTGATCGGCGTGTTGAACGCGACATCGCTGCGCCGGGCTTCTGCGGCCTTGGCCCCGGTCTTGAAGTATTCACTCTTCGTCGCGAGGGCGGCCTCCGCCGCCAGCTCCGGCGGCCAATAGCCGAGATCGTAGCCATGCCACGGAGCCTCGGGCTTAAGGGGGGGCAGACCCAGACGTTCCCAGATGCGTTTCGCCTCTTCCATGAACTCGCGCTTGGGCAGCGCCACAGGCGCATAGATGCCTTTCAATGTCGCGTCGATCAGCACGGCGGCAGAATCTCCGCCGTCGCGCGGCCCCCTGGGTCCGTGACCGGCATCCTTGGGCTCGTGGATCTTGACGTCGTATTGCGGCTGCGTGCGATAGCTCATCGCCCAGAACAGCGCATCGCTGTTTTCGGGATCGATGTCTTCGTTGATCGCGACGATCCATTTACCCGCATAACGGTGGAGGGACGCCGCGCCAAAGAGCGCGCGCCAGATTTCGGTCCGCGGGGTATCGCGTTTGAATTGAATGGCGATCAGCGCAATGACGCTGGTTAGGGGCTCGTGCATTGAGACACGCAGCACACCGCGCACACCTAGAGTCGACTGCAGGAAATTCAGAAAAACCGGCTCCATCGCCACCCGGCGGATGGTGCTCGACTCGCTCGGCGTAACCTGGCTGATGAAGGACGTGAGAATAGGGGAGCGGCGGTGCGTGATCGCCGTCACGTCCATGAAAGCGTTGTACTCCTGCAGGTTGACGTAACCATGCGATTCGCCGAATGGGGCTTCGGGCTCGAGCTCCTCGGTGTTGATGTAGCCCTCGATGACGAACTCGGCTTCGGCGGGCACCAGCAGGTCCACCGTCTTCGCCTTCACCACATTCATCGGCGCACCCGCGAGCGCGCCTGCGACCCACAACTCGTCGAGGTGCTCCGGCATTTTCTGCACCGAGCAATACGATACCGCGGGTGGTGCGCCGACGACCACTGCACAAGGCAGCGGTTTTCCCATGGCCTTGTACTTCTCCCAGTGCACCAGGATACCCGGGCGAATCTCCACCGACGGATTCATCCCGAGACGGCGCTGGGACTTGATCTGGCCGCGATAGTTGCCGACGTTCTGGATGCCGGTCTCCGGATCTTTCGTAATGTAGTGACCGGCGGTGAGGTACGGGCCGTTGTCCCAGCCCGGCGTCGAGATGGG
>JBKJPI010000223.1:0-4995 GCA_046595235.1 Burkholderiales bacterium
CTCGACGAAGAGCACCACATCGACCTCGATCCGCTCGACGTGTGCTCGATGCCTGCTTTCGTGCCGCGCCGTTTCATCAATATCGAAGCAGCCACAAATGGTGAGACCGGACTCCTGCTTACGATTCAGCCCGGCAACGCACCGAACGTCGAGTTCCTCTAGAGCCTGTTTGTACGCGCCACACAACGCGTCAGTTATTCCATCCGGCCTATCCCGTGGTCGTAGGTCTTCTGGGTAATTAACAGCACCCGCGACAGTTCATAAGATGCGCCATCGATGTCGCAAACAAGCGACGGAAGATCGGGACCGAAGGAGTTAAGTGCGTCTCTTCCAAGGTCCGGCAGCATCGTCAAAGGCGTGCATACAAAACACAGGGGCTACATCATGAAAAGCAAATATCTTCTCGTTTCATTCGTTCTGGTCGGTCTGCAAGGCATGTCGTTCGGCAGCGCGTTCGCGGCATATCCCGCCGATGCGGAAGCAAGCTACGACCTTTCGGCTTCCGAAAGTTACGCCGACCGCATGGCGCGCAGCGAAGGTTCGGCGGCCTGGGGCGTGAGCCAGCGCGAAGTGCAACCGCACGAACCGTTTCCTTCCGGCGGCGGCTTTATCGACGACTAAAGAATACGGCCGAAAGTGAAAATCTACTTTCGGCCGGAAAACCTTCACGTCGGAAAGTGGAACCCTACTTTCCGCCGGAACGGCAGTCAGCACCAAAGCCTTCGGGCGGCCGGGCGGCTTTGGTGAATAAGAGAAACACCTACGAAGAAACGGGTGGTGTATGCATACCAGTCGGTGTTTCGTAGCAGTTTCAAGCTCGAATCGGCTGGCTTCGCCAGCGATTCAGTTCAAACTGAAGTGCCGGCGCAAAGTAGGTTTTCACTTTGCGACGTATGTTTTTCAAGCTCGAATCGGCTGGCTTCGCCAGCGATTCAGTTCATATTGGTAGTTCCGGCGCAAAGTAGGTGTGCACTTTGCGACGAATGCTTATTGAGAAAGCAAGATCCGGAGTGCGCGCCGCTGCGTTGACGGATAAAGTCCGGCATCAGTCGTCAGCGGAGCGCGAAGGTGAACACGTCCACCCGGAAGCAAAATCTCTCGAAGGTCGCCGACCTTTGCAGATACATCGAGCGCGCTGAATTCGCGCCGACCCTCGACGCGCTCGCGGTCCACGCGGGCCTCAGCCCCTACCATCTACATCGCATTTTCAAAGCCGAAACCGGTCTGACACCCCGGCAATACGCGGCAGCGCATCGCGCGAGACGCTTGCGAGCGAATCTCGACGGCGGCGCTGCGATCACCGATGCGATCTATGCAGCCGGCTACAGCTCCAATGGCCGCTTCTACGAAACGTCGGATGACGTGCTCGGCATGACGCCGACAGCGTATCGCGCCGGTGGCGCCAGGACGGAGATTCGCTTTGCCGTAGGTGAATGCTCGCTCGGCTCGATACTCGTTGCTGCAAGCGTGCGCGGTGTCTGCGCGATTCTGATGGGCGACGACCCCGACCAACTCGCTCGCGATCTGCAGGACCTGTTTCCGCGAGCCGATCTCATCGGCGGCGATGCGGCATTCGAGCAGCTCGTCGCGAAAGTCGTAGGTTTCGTAGAGGCCCCCCGACTTGGGCTCGATCTGCCGCTCGACGTGCAAGGCACGGCGTTCCAGCAGCGCGTGTGGCAGGCGCTGCGGGACATTCCATGCGGACAAACCGTGAGTTACACCGAGCTCGCGCTGCGCATCGGTCAGCCCAAATCAGCGAGAGCGGTGGGTCAGGCCTGCGGGGCCAACGCGCTGGCAGTGGCGATTCCCTGCCATCGAGTCGTTCGAAGCGACCGCGGCATGTCGGGTTATCGCTGGGGTGTACAGCGAAAGCGCGCACTGCTTGAACGCGAACTGGAGGAGTGACGCTCCGCGCGTTGCTTGATCAGCCTTTCCCGGAGTGGTCGAGAAACGCGCGATTGGACCGAAGCACGTAATTCACGCGATGGGTCAGCAGGTCCCACGTAACCGGTTTAGTTATGAAGTCCGTCGCGCCCACCTCATAGACCCGGCTGATCGAGTCCGCATCGTCGAGGCCCGTCATCATCAACACAGGAACGTCTTCTCCACCCTCGAGCTTACGTAAAGCGGCGCAGGCGTCGAACCCGTTCAGGATGGGCATCATCACATCGAGCAGGATCACGTCGGGGCGCAGCGCCTCTAACGCCGACACTGCAGCCGCTCCATCCTCCGCTTCCTCCACCCTGAAGCCTGCCTGCTCGAGTGTCTCGCGCGCGAGAATGCGCATGGTCATATCGTCGTCCACGACAAGAACGAGCGGTCGCTGGGCAGTCGTGCTCATTGCGGCTCTCGACGCACGTTCAGGCTCGGGCGCTTTGACCTGACACGAGTGCTGCCAGTGCAGGCTGCACGCGTGCATATTCGCGCTCGATCCGTTCAACCGAAGATCCGGCATTGTCTAGCTCCGCGCCGCCCGCATCGACTTCGAGCTCGTTGCACAACTGTGCGAGCTCATGCGCGCCCAGATTGGCGCTGTTCGACTTCAGAGTATGGGCAGCACGCTTCAACGTGGTGCGGTCTCCTGCGGCGATCGAATCGCGCATCGACGCAATCTGCCGCGGCGCATCGCGGAAATAGATGTCGATCACCTTGTCGAGGATGCTCGGCGTCCCGGGCCGTTGAAGCTTGCGTATGCTGTCGAGCGGTTTCTGATCGATGATCGCGTGCTCGGCCGGCGTGGTCACGGGCCCGTCACGTCCTACGAGCCGCAGCACCGGCGGCAGCGCACCCGATCGAGCCTCCTGCTTGTCCGAAGCCGACCTCACAGGTGTGGCGGTCTGGTGCGAAGGCGTGAGCCAGCGCTCGAGCACCGCACGCAGGGCCGCTTTTTCAAAAGGCTTCGACAGGTAATCGTCCATTCCCGCAGCCAGGCAGCGCTCGCGGTCGCCTTTCATGGCGTTCGCGGTCAACGCCACAATCGGTAAACGCCGACGCGATGCAATCTTATTGTCCGACTCTCGCGCGCGGATGGCCGCGGCGGCTTCGAAGCCGTCCATCACGGGCATCTGGCAATCCATCAGCACGACGTCGTAGCGCCTGCTGAATGCTGCTTCGACACCTGCGCGGCCGTCGTTGACGACTTCGACATCGAGCCCGAGGCTCACGAGCATCGCAGCGCAAATCTCCTGGTTTACGGTGTTGTCCTCGACCAGCAGAATGTGCGCCGAGAGCGCGGGCTCCTGGTCTTCGGCGGCATGCACCTGCGGAGTTTCGGGCTGTATCGCGCCCATCGCACCCGCTATGCACTGGAAGAGCTCTGCACGTCTGACCGGTTTGTTGAGAAAAGCGGCGATGCCGCCCTTGCGTGAGGCCTCCGGCATCTCGCGCGCGGTGGGTGCATTGAGCATGATGAGCCGCGTGCGACGAAGCGCCGGGTCTGTCGCAATCGTTCGAGCCAGCTCGGTCGCGGCCATTCCCGGGATCTTCATGTCGATCAGCGCGATGTCGTAAGGCGTGCGTTGGGCGTGTGCCTTCTGCAGCATGTACAGAGCAAGGTCTGCAGTATCGGCCGCAGCGCTGAACATTCCGCACGCAATGACATAGCGCTGAAGGATCGTGGAGCTCGTCTGGTTGCTTTCCACAATCAGGACACGCAGTCCCGAGAGATCGCTGCCCGGTGCCACGAGGTCGTTCGCGGTCTCGGGGGCGGCAAACGTCGCTGTGAACCAGAAAGTGGAGCCCTCGCCCGGCCGGCTCGAAATGTCGATCTCACCGCCCATCATTTCGACGAGCTGCTTGCAGATGACGAGACCAAGGCCGGTGCCGCCGAATCTGCGTGTCGTCGAGCAATCGGCCTGACTGAAGGCCCTGAAAAGTCGACCGCGAGCTTCCTGCGTAATCCCGATGCCGGTGTCGCGCACGGCGAAGCGCAGCACCACACTGCCGGGCTTCGCGCCTGCGTTGTCTTCCGCCGCGCGCTTCACACTGATGAGGACTTCGCCACGCTCGGTGAACTTCACGGCGTTACCACTGAGATTGATCAGTATCTGCCGTAAGCGGCCCGGATCGCCGCCAAGGACTGCGGGCACGTTGTCGTCGACCTGGCATGCGAGCTCGAGGCCTTTCGCATGTGCGCGGCCGGCGAGCAGCTCCGCTACTTCCTCGGCAACTTCGCGCACGCTGAAGTCGACCTTCTCGAGCTCCAGTTTCCCGGCTTCGATCTTGGAGAAGTCGAGAACATCGTTGATGATGTTGAGCAGCGCGTCGCCTGAATTGCGGATGTTCTGCGCGTAACGCCGCTGGGTGTTGGTGAGTCCGGTATCGAGTAGAAGCTCGGTCATCCCGAGCACTCCGTTCATCGGCGTGCGGATTTCGTGGCTCATGCTCGCCAGAAATTCTGATTTGGTGCGATTCGCAGATTCGGCAGCCTCGATTGCAATCTGCAGCCCTGCCATCTGCTTGCGTTCGGAAATGTCCGCGATCATCGTGTAATAGCCGAGCACTTCGCCGCGGTCGCCGAATCGGGGCACCAGCGTCGTCTCGACGTGCTGGTATTTCCCGTCCCTGTCCGGATGCGAGCTTTCGTAAAAGCAGCGGCCTTCCGCCAGCGCCTGCGCCGTCCGGCTCGTGATCTCTGCGCAGCATTCGGCACCAATGACCTCCTCGAGGTGGCGGCCTTCGATGCTGTCAGCCGGGAGGCCTACCCACTCCTCGAAACCTTTGTTGTGATAGCGGTAGCGCATGTCGGTGTCGAAATACGCGAGCATCGCAGGCATCTGGTCGGTGATGAGGCGCAGCTCCGCGGCGCTGGCCCGCTGCGCTTCCTCGGCGCGGCGACGTTCGCCGAATTCTCCGGTCAACTGTTCGTTCGCTACCCGCAGCGATTCCGCGAGCTTCGCGGTGCTCGAAGCCAGGCGCGAATCGAAAACGGAGATGAGCATCGTTGCCGCGAGAAAAAGGAGCGTGCAGCCACCGATGGTAGTGGCCATCCAGAGG
>JBKJPI010000316.1:0-7308 GCA_046595235.1 Burkholderiales bacterium
GCTCGAGCTGTACGGGACGATGTCGTTCGGCGAAGTGGCGCAGTCCGCGATCAGGCTCGCGCGCGAGGGCTTCGCGATGCACGAGTTCATGGCGAGCTACATCCGCGATCACGAAGACGATTACCGCCGCTGGCCCGAGAGCGCGGCCGTTTTCCTGCCGCATGACCGACCCCCCGAAGTTGGCGAGATCTTCGTGCAGCAGGCGCTTTCCGAAACGCTCCAGTACATGGTCGACGAAGAGGCCGCCCATAAAGGGAAAAGCCGGGCCGCCGGTCTCGCCGCCGCGCGCAACGCGTTCTATCGCGGCGACATCGCCAAAAAGATTGCGGCCTATCATCACGACAACGGCGGCTGGGTGACACTCGAAGATCTCGCGGCTTTCGATGTGCGCTTCGAGCCCACCTTGGTCACGCGCTACCACGGGGTCGACCTGCATTCATGCGGGCCGTGGTCTCAGGGACCAGTGCTGCCGCAAACCCTCAACGTGCTCGCAGGCTATGACCTCAAGGCGATGGGCCACAACTCGGTCGCTTACATCCATCACCTCACCGAGGCGCTCAAGCTCTCCTTCGCGGACCGGCACCGCTACTACGGCGACCCCAAGTTTGTCGACGTGCCGCTCGACGTCCTGCTCTCGCGCGATTACGCGGCGGTGCGCCGTCAGCTCATCAAGAGCGACGACGCGTGGCAGGTGATGCCCCCGGCAGGCAGCGTTAAGGATTTCCCGCGCGGCCGGCCTTTGCCCGAGCCGACGGTCGGCGAGCCGGCGCCGCTCGCAGACACGTCGTACGCGTGCGTGGTGGATTCGAAAGGCAATGCGTTCTCGACGACGCCGAGCGACGGCTCGAGCGCGACGCCGGTGATTCCGGGCACGGGCCTGTGTCCTTCGTCGCGCGGTTCGCAATCGTGGACCGACCCCGAGCACCCCGCGGCGATGGCGCCGGGCAAGCGCCCGCGTCTCACGCCGAATCCCGCGCTGGTGATGAAAGACGGCCAGCTCTACATGCCTTTCGGCTCGCCCGGCAACGACATCCAGCCGCAGGCGATGCTTCAGGTGTTTCTCAACATTGTCGTCTGGGGCATGGATCCGCAGGCCGCGGTAGAGGCGCCGCGCTTCGCGACCTACAGCTTCCCGTCGTCCTCGGAGCCGCACGCCTATCATCCCGGCCGGCTCAACCTCGAAAGCCGTGTCTCCAAGCCGACCGTCGATGCGCTCGGATTGCTGGGGCACAAGGTCGCGCCGTGGTTAGAGATCGACGCACGCGCCGGCGCGGTGTGCGCGATCCGCGTCAACCCGGGCTCGGGCCTGCTCGAAGCCGGCGCCGACCCGCGACGGCCGTGCTATGCGCTGGGCGTTTAGGGTGCGGCGCTCGCCTTCGCTCGGGCCTGGCCGCCCCACGAACAGAAGGAAACCGATGGTTTCCCTCCGTAACCTCCTTTCCTTGGGCTGCGCGTCGGCAGGAGTAGTCCGACGCGCTGTTAAGGCTGCGCATGCGTAAAGCCCTGGCTCTTGCCGCCCTTGCCGTAAGCATCCCCTCCGGCGCCTTCGCACAGGCGTATCCCACCAAACCCATCCGGATGATTGTCGCGCAGGCGCCCGGCGGCCCGACCGACGTCGTCGCTCGCATTTACGCGACAAAGCTCGCGGAGATACTTGGCCAGCAGGTCGTTGTGGACAACCGCGTCGGCGCAGGCGGCACGATCGCGGGGGAGCTCATCGCGCACGCACCGGCCGACGGCTACACGCTTTGCGTCATGGCGAACGGGACCGCGGCGATCGCGCCGCATTTCATCAAGGTCACCTACCGGGTCAATAAGGATTTCGCGCCGGTCGCCTTGATCGGTGACAGCCCGCTCGCGCTGATGGTGAATCCGGCGCTGCCTGCGAAATCGCTCAAGGAGCTCATCGCACTCGCCAGGGAGAAGCCGGGCACTATCAATTTCGGTTCATCCGGGCAGGGCTCGACGGGTCAGCTCGCCGCAGAGCTCTTCAAGATGATGGCCGGCGTCAATCTCACGCACGTTCCCTATAAGGGCGCGTTGCCGGCGCTGGTCGCTGTCGTCTCCGGTGAGATCCAGATGCTCGTGTCCGGCCTCTCGTCAGGACTCTCGTTCATCAAGACGGGGCAGGTGCGGGCGCTCGGCGTCACCGGTGCGAAGCGGGTGCCGGTGCTGCCGGACGTGCCGGCCATCGCCGAGGTCCTGCCGGGCTACGAGGCGAACTCGTGGTACGCCGTGCTGACGCGCGCCGGCACGCCGCCCGCGATCGTCGAGCGGCTTAACAAGGCATCGGCACAGGCCACTTCGAGCCCTGACACTCGCGCGCGACTCGTCGCCGCGTCGGTTGATCCCGTTACGCTGACGCCGGAAGAGCTCACCATCAAGATCAACCGGGATTACGAGCGCTGGGGCAAGGTGGTCAAAGCCGCGGGCGTGAAAGTGCAGTGACTCGGCGGACCTTGGACTCACAAATCATGAGGCGTGCGTTTCTGCTGTCTGCAAGCGCGCTCCCGTTGTTTTGGGCAGTGCCGGTTTCCGCGCAGGAATGGCCGACGCAATCCGTGCGCGTCGTGGTCCCTGCGGCTGCTCTGCCGGCCCAGTTTGATAGCCACTACGCGCTTGCGCTGCCCCCGGAGCGCGCGTATGAACACGTTTATACGTGTGGAGGTAATCATGAGCGAAGCCGTTCTCGAGATCAAGAACTGGGGCAACAGTTTAGGTTTACGTATACCTTCACTGGTCGCGCGCGCTGCCCGGCTTACGGTCAGCCAATCCGTCAAGCTGACCGTTGAAGACGGACGCGTCATCATCACGCCGCTAGGAAAGAAGCCGCCGACACTGGCCGAGCGTCTCGAGCGCTACGATCCTGCGGTGCACGGAGGGGAGGCGATGGCCGCACCACTCATCGGAGCGGAAAAGCTCTGATCATGGCTGCGCGCTCTGCCTGGGTGCCGGACCGACAGGACATCATCTGGATCGACTCAATCCGCAGGTCGGCCCCGAGATGCGTGATGTCCATCCGATGGTGGTGCTTTCGCCGCGCGCCTTTAACCACAAGACCGGCCTGGTGATCGGGTTGCCGATGACCACCGCCGCCTACAACGCGACCAATCCGTTCGCAGTGGCTGCCGGCACGGCATCAGGCCGTAGGACGGGCAAGACGTGCTACATCCTGTGCCATCAGCCCAAGTCCTTTGACTTGCTACTGCGCCGCGCGAAGCCTCATCCCCTCAAGCGCATGGGAGATAAACCGTTCACCGAGTCCTGTGCGTTGTTGAACCAGATCATCGTGGTCGGCTGAACGATCGAAAGCCGAATTTATTTCGACGGAAATTTGCCGAGTGTTCGGCTGGTCAGCGGCTGCGCGGTCGAACCCTGAAACTGGCATGATGAACGCACGGAATGTTTGACGCGGGCAATCGTCAGCGTCCTACTGGATGTTCGGAAGCTGGGCGCGCTCTTCTTGCGCCACGGTAGCAATGAGCGCCGCGAATTTCGTCTTCATTGCTGATCTCCCCGGAATCAATGTCTTGTGGCAGCGTCGCCGCGCACCCTCACGCGATCGACACCGCGTGCGCGGCGGGCGCTTGCCGCGCGCGCTCGAGCACCGGCAGCTCTCGCTTAAAGAGGCGCCGCCCTCGCTTGAAGCCAGCGAGTGGCAGCGCGCACTTGGCGATGACATCTCCTGGCGTCTCTTCGCCCCACACGACGAGATCGGCTGCTTTGCCGACCTCAATCCCGTAGTCCGTGAGTCGCATCAGCTTCGCTGCCCGCGTGCTGATCATGTCGAAGCACACGCCGAGGTCTTGGGGACCGTAGCGCTGTACCACGGTCGCATACAGGTTTGCAGTCCGCGTGAGCGAGCAGTCGCCGTAAGGCGTGAACGCGTTCAGCACGTTGTTCGTGGCGATCGTGCAATTCGCGCCGGCTTCGATCAGCGTATTCGCGTCAGTGACGCCGCGGATCACGCTGTGCTCCAGATGCCGGCCGCTATTGAACAAGTCGGTCGCGGGCAGCACCGCGAGCGATACGCCCGATTGAACGAGCCGTCGGCCGACGGCCATCTGTTCTTTCACGGGCATGCACGAGAACTTGGATCCATGGCCGAACGCGACGCGTCCCTGCCAGCCGATGCGATCGGTGATCTCACACACGAGCGGATAGTCGAGCTGGTCGACTTCATGGCCGCCGTCGAGGTGGAAGTCGACGTCGATGTCATACTCCTTCGCGAGCTCGAAGACGCGGCGAATCTGCCCCGGCCCATCCTTGTCGTAGCGGATGCCGCCGCCGATCACCGGCGCGCCGCGCTTAACGCAGCTAACGAGGTTCTCGTCAGCGCCGGTCACGCCGGTCCAACCTTCCTGCAGAAACACACACGGCTGAATGTCGATCGCCCACGCGTAATCCTTTCGTAGCTGCTCGATCGCTTCGAAACCGAGAAGACCGACGTTCGGATCGACCTCGACCTGCGTGCGCATGTGCATTACCCCGTGCAGCACGCACTGCTCGATCGTCTTCGCCGAGCGCTCGTAAATATCTTCGCATGTGAACGTGTGCTTGACCGACGCCGTGCGCTGCATGTGATCGCGCGCCATCCGGTTCGGCTGATACGGCACTCGATCGATGGTCATCGCCTTATCGAGGTGGAAATGACTCTCGATCAACCCGGGCGACACGAGCTTGCCGGCGGCGTCGTGCTCCGGCCCTTCGGCGGCGAGCCTGGGCTCGATCGCGACGATCACGCCGCCGCGCACACCGATGTCAAGGGTGGGGCCGTCAACGCGTGCGAGCTTTGCGTTACGAATGACGAGATCGAGTGCCATGTGCCTGAAGATTCCTTGGAGTTGGTGTGGGCTAGAATGGGCCCAATCTAACCGCTGGGGAGTTCTGTGTCACCACGCGCGTGCTGCCGCTACGGAGTTTCGCCATGAGCGAGCAAGCCGCGGCAGCGGAGATCAAAGGTCAATCGCTCACCGAGCAGCTCGCCGGCTATTGGAGCCGTGCGCGCTTCGAAGACCTGCCGGAGCCGGTCGTGGCGAGGGCGAAGAGCGTACTCCTCGATACACTCGCGGTCGGCGTGCGCGGCGCGGCGAGCGAGGTCACGCTCGCGGTGCGTCGCGGCGCGTCGGCTTTACTCGAAACAAACAACGGTCCGGCGTCGGTGTGGGGAACGAACGAAACGCTGCCCGTCGCCGCGGCCGCGTTGGTGAACGGCACCGCGTCCCACGCCTGGGAGCTCGACGATTACGGCGCATGCGGCCACTCAGGGGCGGTCGTCGTGCCCGCGGTGAGCGCCGTCGCGGAGAAGATCGGCGCCAGCGGCAGAGAGGTGCTCCTCGCGATCGTCGCGGGCTACGACCTCGCGGCGCGCGTCACGGAAGGCAGCGGCGGCTACCGCGCGCACAACGACTCGGGCTTTCATTCGACCGGCACGTGTGGCACGTTCGGCGCGGCCGCCGCTGTGGCTTCGCTGCTCGGGCTCGACAGCGCGCGCTACACATCCGCGCTGGGCCTCGCGGGCTCGTATTCCGGAAGCACCTGGGCATTCCTCGTGGACGGCGCGATGAGCAAACGCTTCCATCCGGGACGCGCTTCCGAGAACGGCGTGAGCGCCGCGTACCTCGCCGCGTCCGGGCTCGGCGGGCCGCGGTTCATCCTCGAAGCGCCGTGGGGCGGCTTCTTCCGCACGTACGTCGGCGAGGCTGCGACGCCCGAGGTGACGCTGGCCGAGCTCGGACAAGAATTTCGAATCATGCGCACGGGCCAGAAGCCGCATGCCTGCTGCCGCGCGCTGCACAGCTCGGTCGAGGCGCTGGCGGAGCTCATGCGCGAGCACAGGATCGCCGCCGAAGACATCGAGCGCCTGATCGTGCACGGCGCGGAGCGGACCGTGCTCCAGCTCGGAAAACGCGATGTCGAGACGCTCCTCGACGCGCAATTCAGCATGGCCTATTCGCTCGCGGTGGTCGCGGCGACGGCACGCTCCGGGCTCGACGAGTTCTGGCCGCTTCGGACCCGCGATCCTCAGGTGCGCGCGCTCATGGATCGTGTCGAAATCGTCGCCGACCGCGAGCTCGGGCCATACGACGAGCCCGAGCTCGAAGTGCGTGGACGACAGGGGGAGGTGTGGCGCAAGCACGTGCCGGTGCCGCGCGGCGCGCCGCAGCGCCCGATGGATCTCGAGCAGTTGCTCGCCAAGACCGAAGACGTCGCCGCGCCGGTCATCGGCAAGCGCCGCTTCAGCGATTTGAAGGACGCGGTGCTCTCGCTCGAGCGCTGCCGGGATTTCAGAGAGGTGACCGCGCTGCTCAAGCCCAAGTAGCCGCGCGTAAAGCCGCCAGGAGATAAAACATCATGAAGCTCGACAGCCGGTGGACGGCGTTCGTATTCAGCGCCGTGCTGTCACTCACCGCTGCGCCGCTTGCCGCAGCACAAACGACGTTTCCCGCAAAGACGATGCAGATCATCATCCCTTACACGGCGGGTGGCGGCGCCGATGTCATCGTGCGCTCCCTGACGACACGCCTCAGTGAAAGCTGGGGCAAGAGCATCGTCATCGACTATCGGCCCGGCGCGAGCGGCATGATCGGCACCGAGATCGTTTCCAAAGCCGAGCCCGACGGCCACACACTGCTCGGGCAGACTTCCGGCTTTCCCGCCACGGCGGCGATCCGCAAGAAGCTGCCGTTCGATCCGGCGCGCGCGATCGTTCCCGTCGCGATGATCGCAAAGGCGCCGCTGGTGCTCGTGGTGCATCCGTCGGTGCCTTCGAAGTCGGTGAAGGAGCTGATCACGCTCGCGAAGCAGCACCCGGGCAAGCTTAACTACTCGTCGGCCGGCATCGGCGGCAACAACCACTACGCCACCTCCCTGCTGTCATCCGTGACAGGCATCAAGCTTACGCACGTGCCCTACAAAGGCGTGTCGCAGGCAGCGACTGCGCTGGTCTCCGGCGAAGTCGAGATGCTGATCGCGAGCTCGCCCGCGATCACGCCGCAGATCAGGGCAGGGCGCGTGCGTGCGCTCGGCGTCACGACGCTGGAGCGCTCACCGCTGCTGCCGGATCTGCCCTCGATCGCGCAGTCGGGCGTGCCGGACTACAGCTACGAGCTGTGGTGGGCACTCTTCGCGCCCGCGGGTATTCCCGCCGACCGGCTGGGCGTCATCAACACCGCCGTCAACAAACTGCTCGCGAGCGCCGAGCTCAGGAAGGTTCTCGCCAATGAAGGCGTCGAGCCGTGGCCGCTCACGGCGAGCCAGCTGAGCGATTTCCTGCCGAAGGAGATCGAGCGCTACCGCAGAATCTCG
>JBKJPI010000382.1:0-6080 GCA_046595235.1 Burkholderiales bacterium
CGCGGCGGCGGGCTGCAGCAGAACATCGCGCCTTCGAGCCCCGGGCGGTCGATATCTTTTGCGGTGAGAAAGAGGTATTGCGGGCACGTCTCTCCAAAAATCTTGACGCCGCGCGCACGCGCCTGCCGTATGGCTTCGATGCCATCGACAGTCGATACGTGAACGATGAGGACAGGCACGTCGATCAACTCGGCGAGCATCGCGACACGCTGGATGGCCTCGCACTCCGAACCGCGCGTATGGCAGATCGCGTGGTAGCGAGGCGCGACGTTGCCCTGCTCCACCATGCGCCCGCCGAGCCACGAGATTACGCCGTGGTTCTCGGCATGCACCATGAGGAGCGCCCCGTGCTTGCGTGCAACCGCCATCACGTCAAGTATCTGCTCGTCGGTGAGACGCAGGCGGTCATAAGTCGTAAAAATCTTGAACGAGCGAATCCCGCGCTCGATCGCGTCGGGCAGATCGCGTCCCAGCGTCGGCTCGTCGGGATTTGCGACGATCAGGTGAAACGCGTAATCGATGACCGCTTTCGTCCGCGCCCGCTCGTGATAATCGGCGAGCACCGCCGGAATGGCGTCCCCCCGGTGTTGGGCGCAGAAGGACATCACCGTTGTGGTGCCTCCGAATGCAGCGGACACGGTAGCCGTGTAAAAATCGTCAGCGCACATCTGGCCCATCGAGGACAGCTGCTCGATGTGACAATGGCTGTCGACCCCACCCGGAAGGACGAGCTTGCCGCGCGCCTCGATCTCGCGCCGGCCCCCGGGCAGCGAGGCGCCGAGCGCTACGATCCGCTCGCCGCTCACGGCGACGTCGGCCTGAAAGATCTCCGTGGCCGTCGCAACGGTGCCACCCCGGATAACGAGATCGAATTCGCTCATTTAAGGTGCATCCAGTAACGTGCTGAGCGCAAATGGTGCGTGCTGATCATACGACTCGAACGATAGGCGGGCACGCTAAGAAGCAAACTGGCATGCTCACATGTACAGGACCAAAATGCCGCCGCACGAGAAAATTGGTGATGCGCCGCGGCCTCACGGCGGTTCCACGGTGGCAGTGCGTAGGGCATGACGTCTGGGCGTTTGATGAAGCCTTTGGTTATAGCACGAGCCTTGCTTGAAGCGATTGCCTGTACACCACAGGAGTTTGCTGATGACTCGAGTCCTGCGTTACTCAAGCGCCCTGCTGACATGAGTATTGTTTGCCAGCGCAGGGGCAGACGTATCCGACTCGGCCGATCCGGGTCATCGTACCGTTTGGCGCGGGCAGCGGCACAGATGTCGTCGCGCGCCTGGACGCTCGTCTCGGCGTAATGACGCGACAAAGACGGTCGGGCTGCGCGCCGAACACTTCCCAGGAGAGATCCGTATGTCGTTTCGATTTGTAATCGTGCATCTGCTGATCGCGCTCGCCGTGCCGCACATGGCGGCTGCCGCAGAAACCTGGCCCACGCGTCCGATCAGACTCATCGTTCCATTCGCCCCGGGCGGCTCGAGCGACGTTGCCGCCCGCGTATTCTCGCAGAAGCTTGCCGAGCGCCTGGGACAACAGGTCGTCGTCGATAACCGCTCCAGCGCCGGAGGTATCGTCGGCGCCGAGCTGCTGGCACGTTCGCCGGCGGACGGGTACACACTGGGGCTCGGAAATGTGTCCTCGCAGACGGCGTCTCCGCTCATATTCTCGAACGTCACTTACCATCCCGTCTCGAGCTTCTCTTTCATAGGATTTATCGGCACGGTACCCGTCGTGCTGATCGTTCATCCCAGTTTTCCTGCGCGCTCGGTCGCCGAGCTCGTGAAATTGGCAAAAGCCCAACCCGGCAAGCTCGACTACGGCAGCGCGGGCAACGGCACCATCGGTCATATCGTGGGTGAGATGTTCAAGATGCGCACGGGAACCAACCTCACCCACGTGCCTTATCGCGGCTCGGCATTCATGTTTACCGATCTGCGAACGAATGCGATACCGATCAGCTTCGACGCGCTGGCGCAGAACTCCGAGAACATCAAGGCGGGCGTGGTACGCGCGCTTGCGGTCTCTTCGGCCCGGCGTGTGGCCATGGCGCCTGACGTGCCGACCCTGGTCGAAGCTGGCTACGCCGATCTCATCGGCGAAAACTGGCTCGGATTTCTGGGACCGGCGGGTGTGCCGCGGCCTGTCGTGGAGCGCCTGCATCGCGAAGTGATGTCGATCGCGAAAGACCCGGAGACAGCCGAGCGTCTCGCGAGACTCGGCATCACCCATCAGCCCCTCTCGCCGGCCGAGTTCCAGGATTACGCGGCCAAGCTCTATGCGCGCTGGGGCCCGGTGGTGAAGGCGGCGCAGATCAAGGTTAACTGACGCAGCGCGTGATCGCACAGATTCAGATTCGCCAAGCTTCGACGATAAAACCCTGCCGTTCCCGAGCTCGTATCGCCAGGATCGTCAAAGCGTCGGGTATGCCGCTGCTCTGACTACCGCGATGCCGTGAGGTTGATTTCGATGGGCGCTGCGAGATCGTGGAATTCGTCATCGTCGCCCGCTGCGCGACGCCACATCAGCACAGCGAACTGCGCAGGCGCATCGAGCACGGTCGTTCCATGATGCCAGATGCCTCGCCTGTAGCTGACACCCTGGGCCGGCGCTGCAAGAAAAGCCCGCAATCCGGACACCTCGGGAAACCCGTCGGGCCGGGACGAAGCGACGATCACTATCCACCGGGCGATCTTGAGCGGTATGAAAGTTTGTGCGGCGTAGCGATGGCGCTCCAACTGCAGTATCGATAGCGGCGCGGCTGTCACCGGTTCGACGTGGCTTACCCAGAAACGAAGCGCCCCTGCGCCTTCGCCGAGGACCGTCGCTTCAGGATAGAAGTTGCGCCGCGCGCTTCCGTCGTTTTCGAGTACGTCGCCGAACGGCGCGAATCGAGCGGCGCTGAGCGGCTCCAGAAGCAAAGGTCGCGACGTTTGCACAAGATCACCTCTTTGGGCTAAATGCACTCGGGGGAACAGGCGAAGCGTATCTCGAACCTTGAACGTAGCATGGAGAGAAACATGGCGCATGACCCCGAAACACCGCTGCCCTTGGAGCTCATCGCGCAGGAAGCCCGCCTGCTGCACCGCCTGCCGCCTCGACCCGCGGGCCGCGACGCCGAGCTCGCTCATGAGGTGGCGCGACTCAACAAGGCGGTCGCCGACGCGGCGCACGCGCTCTCGTTCGACGATCAGCCGACCGATTACCTGGCGTTGCTGGTGGCGCTGCGTGAGCGGGAAGGCGACGACGCATGAGCCGCGGGCTGTACGAGTTATCGCTGGCGGCGGCCTCGACTGCGCTGCACGCGAAGGACGTCTCTTCGGTCGACCTCACTCGCGCGTGTTTGGCCCGCGCACAGGCCGTCAACCCGAAGCTCAACTGTTTCCTCGAAATCGAGACGGACGACGCACTCGCTTCGGCGCGCCGAGCCGACGAGATGCTCGCGCGAGGCGAATCGCGCGGTCCTCTGCACGGCGTGCCGATGGCGCATAAAGACATGTTCTATCGTGCGGGCAAGGTCACGACCGGCGGGTCCAAGATCCGCCGCGAGTTCATTGCGCCGAAGGACTCGACGCTTGCGAAGCAGCTCGAAGCCGCCGGAACGGTGTGGCTCGGGCGTCTCAACATGTCGGAGTTCGCGGCCAATCCCGCCGGCCACAATATCCACTACGGCCACTGTCGCAATCCCTGGGACCCCGGAAGCATCACGGGCGGCTCTTCGAGCGGCTCGGGTGCGGCCGTCGCGGCGCGCGCAAGCTTCGGATCTGTCGGTTCGGACACGGGCGGCTCGGTGCGTGTGCCCGCTGCGGCTTGCGGCGTCGTCGGCCTCAAGCCTACGTATGGCCGAGTCAGCCGCTACGGCGCGGTGCCGCGCTCCTGGTCGCTCGATACGGTGGGGCCGCTCACGCGTACTGTCGAGGATTGCGCGCTGCTCTTTCGTGCAATCGCTGGACGTGACCCGATGGACCCCACCACGGTCGACCTTCCGGTACCGGATTATCACGCCGCGCTGGGCACCCGCCACAAGCCTTTGCGCATTGGCGTGCCTTCGAACTTTTTTTTCGATGGCGTGGAGGCCTCGGTGCAGGCGCAGCTCGATGCAGCACTGAAGGTGCTCGTCGATCTGGGCATGAAACAGGTGGAGGTCGTGGTGCCGGACCAGGATCGGATGTTCGCGATCAGCGATGCGTTGGGTAAAGCGGAATCGGCTACGGCACACGCGCAGTGGATACGCGAACGGCCGGACGACTATTCGCTCTTCGTTCGCAGTCGCACCGAGGCCGGATTCCATATACCTGCCACCACTTACCTTTCGGTGCTGGCGCTGCGCGGAAAAATTCTCGCAGATTTCGTGAGCCGCGCATTCAGCGACGCGGACGTGCTCTTCGCACCCGTGATCCCGGTGCAGGTACCGAAGCTCGCCTCGACCGAGGTGGGAAGCCCGGCGGACGTGCAGCGCGTCATCTTTCAACTCACCCGCTGCACGCGAACGATCAGTTTTCTGGGCCTTCCCGCGCTCTCCGTCCCGTGCGGCTTCACTGCCAACCGAATGCCGACCGCGTTCCAGCTCATCGGCCGGCCGTTCGCGGAGAAGACCCTCCTCCGGCTGGGCCACGCGTACCAGAGCGTGACCGCGTGGCATCTGCGCACGCCCACCGGTATCGAGCGATGAACGCCGCCATCGACGGAAGCTGTGACGTTCGGTTCAAGCCGGTCCGCGAGGCTTTCGCCGATAATTTTTCCCGACACGAAGAGCACGGCGCCGCGGTAGCGGTATGGCAGGAGGGGCGGCTCGTCGTCGACCTGTGGGGCGGCTGGCGCAATCGCGCGGGCACCATGCCGTGGACCGCGGACACGCTCGTTTGCATGATGTCGGTGGTGAAAGCGGTCACCGCGCTGCTCGTCCACGTTCTTTCCGATCGCGGGCGTATTGATCTTGATGCGCCGGTCTCACAGTATTGGCCCGATTTCGCGCAAGGCGGGAAGGACACCGTGCTCGTGCGGCATGTGCTCGATCACCGCGCCGGAGTGCCGGGGATTACCCGCTCGCTGCCGCCGGGTGCACTGTATGACTGGATTGCAATGATTGCCGCCATCGCTGCTGAGCCCGCGCGATGGCCGGCAGGGGCAGTGCCCGGTTACCATCCCGTGACGATGGGCTTCATCCTGGGCGAGCTCATCCTGCGCGTCACCGGAATAATGCCCGGAGCGTTTCTGCGCGAGATCACTCGCGATCTGCAGCCCTTCGATTACTACATCGGCGTGCCGAGCGAAGCGATCGATCGCTGCGCGGAGATCTTCGCCGACTATTCGGGCACGATATTCGGCGCAACGGATCCAACGACCTTAGCTTTTCAGTCGATCGCGCCCTTGCGGCACGAAGACTTCAACACGCCGGAGTTTCGCCGTGCCGAAATCCCGTCGATCAATGGGCACGGAACGCCGCGCAGTGTCGCAACCTTGTTTGGACATCTGGCGGAATGCCGCGCGGGAGGGCGCGCAAGTCCGATTTCGCAGGACGCTCTGACGCGAGCCACCACGGAACAGTGGTGGGCGGTTGAGCAAACATCGCAGCAGGAGCGTCGCATGGCGTACGGCTTTGTACTCGGTGGCGCGAAGAACGTTCCGATGAGCCACAACCCACGTGCGTTTGGCCACAGCGGCGCGGGCGGTGCAATGGCATTTGCCGATCCGGACCTCGGTCTAGGCTTCGCCTACGGGACGAGTCGCCTGCACGACGCGAAAGGTCCGAGTCCGCGCACCCGGGCGCTCGTGTCTGCGGTGATGGCGTGCGTGTAACCGTCATCGATAGACCGCAGGTGTTATTCGGGCCACAGCGGTTGGGGTCGCGGCGAAAGCGCCGTCAAACCTGTAATCGCAATGCCGAAACCCAGGCGTTACCATTGATTATCCTGATCTCGAAGAGAAACGCACAGTGACCATGAGGCAGGCCGCTTCAACGCCATCACGTGACTTCGTCGGGTATGCGGGAAAGCCTCCCCACCCGAGGTGGCCGGGAGATGCGCGCATCGCAGTTCAATTCGTCATGAATTATGAAGAAGGTTCGG
>JBKJPI010000531.1:0-4009 GCA_046595235.1 Burkholderiales bacterium
AGGCGTCTCTCGGCGCGCAGGTGCCGTTTCCGTCGCGCCTCGGCAAACCTGACGAATACGCAATGCTCGTCGAACACATTATTTTGAATCCGATGCTGAATGGAGAAGTCATTCGGCTCGACGGTGCGATACGCATGGCTGCGAAATAAGAAATCGGAAATCGGCGGCAAGTAACCGGCGCGGGAAATTGAAATAGCAGCAGGCTGCCGGCAAGAATCACTGCCGGCATGAATAGAACACGGGTCACAGTCTTACGAACTCTGGGGGATTTAACGTGAAGATCTGGAAATGGCACACGCTTGTTTTGAACTGCCCGTGCTGCGGCACCCATTCCGAATATGCGGCGCAAATCGTCGAGGGCGAGAACAAAGGGAGTTATTGGGATCCCGCGTACTGGTGCGAGAAGTGCTCGACAGCGCTTCGTGCGCGTGACACGTGGCTTTTCGGCGCATTGTTCGGCCCATTGATGCTGGTCACCGGGAAGATCGGCATTGAAACCATGCAGGCTTGGGCCGTTCCGCAAAGCGTTGCCGTCATCTTCGCGGTGCTGTGCTGCGCGGTCATCGGCTGGCCGCTTTCCCGCGGGCTCTCGCGACGCCTTCTTTACTGGGAGCCTCGCGATCCCGGTGCCGTGCAGCGCGCGAAGCTTCGCCGCCTGCGCGGGGACGAGGAGTAGACCGCGCGCCCACGCGCGCTCGCCGCTTTCGTCGAGTCTCTACAAGGCCGCGCTGCGCAGCTTTCTGCTGCGGCGCCGCAACATGCCTCTCGCACGGTGCTTGCGTATAATTGTTTGAGCACCGCACCGCCATGATGATCGGCAGCGGCGCCTCGTTACTCCGCAAAGGCTTACCGTCATGGACATGAAGGACATCTCCCCCGACGTCGATCCGCAGGAAACCCGGGAATGGCTGCAGGCCCTGGACTCCGTGCTCGAAAACGTCGGGCCCGAGCGCGCTCATTTTCTTCTGGAAAAACTCGTCGACCAGGCTCGACGGTCAGGCGCGAACATTCCTTTCAGCGCGACCACGGCGTACATCAACACGATTCCGCCTGCGCGCGAAGAACGCTCGCCCGGCAACGCTGAGCTCGAGCACCGGATTCGCTCGCTTGTCCGGTGGAACGCAATGGCGACCGTGGTTCGCGCCAACAAGGAATCGTCGGAGCTTGGCGGACACATCGCGAGCTTCGCTTCGGCGGCCACGCTGTACGATGTCGGCTTCAACCACTTCTTCCGCGCGGCGAACGACAAATTCGGCGGCGACCTCGTTTATTTTCAGGGGCACTCGGCCCCCGGCGTTTACGCACGCGCATACCTCGAGGGGCGCATCTCCGAAGATCAGCTCGCGCTCTTCAGGCAGGAGACCGGCGGCAAAGGTCTCTCGTCGTATCCCCACCCGTGGCTGATGCCGGACTTCTGGCAGTTCCCCACGGTTTCGATGGGCCTCGGCCCGCTGATGGCGATTTATCAGGCGCGTTTCATGCGCTACATGAAAGATCGCGGCATTCTCGAAGCACAGGGACGCAAGGTGTGGGCGTTCATGGGCGACGGGGAAATGGACGAGCCCGAATCAATGGGCGCGATCTCGCTGGCGGGGCGTGAGCAGCTCGATAACCTCGTGTTCGTGATCAACTGCAATCTCCAGCGCCTCGACGGCCCGGTGCGCGGAAACGGCAAGATCATCCAGGAGCTCGAAGCGGGTTTCCGCGGATCCGGCTGGAACGTGATCAAGGTGATCTGGGGCTCGTACTGGGACACGCTCATCCAGCGCGATACCAGTGGTCTCTTACTGAAGCGCATGGAAGAGTGCGTCGACGGCGAGTATCAGACGTTTAAAGCGAACGACGGCGCATACGTTCGCAAGCACTTCTTCGGCAAGTATCCCGAGCTTCTAGAGCTCGTCGCGAGCATGTCCGACGACGATATCTGGCGGCTGAACCGAGGCGGTCACGATCCGCACAAGGTGTATGCGGCGTATTCCGCAGCGACGCAGCACAAGGGCCAGCCCACGCTGATCCTCGCCAAGACGATCAAGGGCTACGGCATGGGCGAGTCGGGCGAAGGCCAGAACATCACCCATCAGCAGAAGAAGATGGGCACCTCCTCGATCAGGGCCTTCCGCGATCGCTTCAAGGTTCCTATTCCGGACGACAAGCTCGACGAGGTTCCTCTCTATCGTCCGCCCGAAGACTCGCCGGAGATGCAGTACCTGAAGAGCCGGACGGCAGCGATGGGGGGCTCGGTGCCCGCCCGCCGCCGCAAGGCACCCGTGCTGGAAATCCCGCAGCTCACAGCGTTCGATGCGCAGCTCAAAGGCACCGAAGGCCGCGAGATCTCGACGACCATGGCATTCGTGCGAATTCTCAACACCATCATCCGTGACAAGAAGGTCGGCAAGCTGGTGGTGCCGATCGTGCCGGATGAATCGCGCACATTCGGCATGGAAGGCATGTTTCGACAACTGGGCATCTACTCACACGTCGGCCAGCTCTACACGCCGCAGGATGCTGCGCAACTCATGTATTACAAGGAAGACAAGAACGGGCAGATTCTCGAAGAGGGGATTAACGAAGCCGGCGCGATGTCGTCGTGGATTGCCGCTGCGACGTCGTACAGCACCAACGGCCAGGCGATGATCCCGTTCTACATCTACTACTCGATGTTCGGCTTCCAGCGCGTCGGCGATCTCGCGTGGGCGGCAGGTGACATGCGCGCGCGCGGGTTCCTTTTAGGCGGCACAGCAGGACGCACAACGCTCAATGGCGAGGGTCTTCAGCACGAAGACGGCCACAGTCATATTCTCGCGTCCACGATTCCGAACTGCGTCTCTTACGATCCGACGTTTGCATACGAGCTGGCGGTGATCATCCAGGACGGTATGCGGCGGATGTATCAGGTACAGGAAGATGTCTATTACTACATCACCGTCATGAACGAGAACTACGCGCATCCGCCGATGCGCGAAGGCATGGAGGCCGGGATCCTGAAAGGGATGTACCTGTTCTCGGAAACCAAAGCGAAAGACGAGACGGAAACCGGCGAGCTCAGGGTGCAGCTCCTCGGCAGCGGCACAATTCTGCGCGAGCTCATCGCGGGCGCAGAGCTTCTGGAGAAGGATTTCGGCGTATCCGCAGACATCTGGAGCGCGACGAGCCTCAACGAATTGCGGCGCGACGGCCTCGAGGTGCAGCGATGGAACATGCTTCATCCGGAAGCGGAGCCGCGCGTGCCCTACGTTGCCCAGTGTCTGAAAAACCATGCGGGGCCGGTGATCGTCGCGACGGATTACATGAAACTCTTCAGCGACCAGATCCGGCCCTTCATTCCCGAGCGGACCCTGATGGCACTCGGCACCGACGGCTTCGGCCGCTCAGACACGCGCAAGGCGTTGCGGAGCTTCTTCGAAGTCGACCGCTATTACGTAGTGGTTGCCGCGATGAAGGCGCTTGCCGACGAGGGCGCGGTACCACGCTCCAGGGTGACCGAGGCCCTCAGGAAATACGGCATCGACGCCGAGAAGCCCGATCCGACGAAGGTCTAAACGAGCCGCGCCGCGACATAACCGCGGCCGCTTTGGTCGTCCCCCCCCACTAGGTACTGAATGCCAGAAACAATAGAAGTAAAGGTCCCGGACATCGGCGACTTCAAGGATGTGCCGGTCGTGGAGATCTTCGTGAAACCCGGCGATCGCGTAAACCCGGAAGACTCGCTTATCTCGGTCGAATCCGACAAGGCGACGATGGAAGTGCCGTCTCCGGTTGAGGGCGTCGTCAAAGAGCTGCGCGTGAAGCTGGGCGATAAAGTTTCGCGTGGGACGCTCGTGCTCGTCCTCGAAGCAGCTGAAGCTCAGGGTGACGACAAGCAGCTTGGTGGCAATGCCAAAAAAGCGGGCGACGCAGACGGTGGGCCTGCCGGGGGCGAGAACAAACAACCCACTGCTGCGAACGCCGGCGGGGACAAACAGGAGACCGGGGGCGCAGGGGCCGCAGGTGCTGCAGCGGATCAGCGCAG
>JBKJPI010000593.1:0-11857 GCA_046595235.1 Burkholderiales bacterium
GGAGATTCCGGGCATCGAGCGTATACGCTACACCACGTCTCACCCGCGAGCCTGGCATGTGCGTCGATGAGACGCGGCGTGAATTCGCGCGGGTGAGACGTGGTGTAGCGTATACGCTCGATGCCCGGAATCTCCGAGACATACTCCAGGAGTAATGCCAGATCCGCGCTGTCCCCGTCTTCTGTGCGCGCGCGGTAAGCGTTTACGTTCTGACCGAGCAGGGTGACGTCCCTGACGCCCTGCGCCGCGAGCTCCGCCACTTCGGTGAGTACGTCATCGAAGCCGCGTGAGACTTCTTCGCCGCGGGTGTAGGGCACGACGCAGAACGAGCAGTACTTGCTGCAACCTTCCATGATCGAAACGAAGGCGGATGCACCTTCAACCTTCGCCGGCGGAAGGCTGTCGAATTTTTCCAGCGCGGGAAATGTAATGTCGACCTGTGGCGTGCCGAAGGCGCGCCGGGCCGCGATCATTTCGGGAAGACGGTGCAGCGTCTGCGGGCCGAATACCAGATCGACGTAAGGTGCGCGCGCCACGATCGCGGCGCCTTCCTGACTCGCCACACATCCGCCCACCCCGATCAGCACATCCGGTCGTGCAATCTTGAGATGCCTCACGCGCCCGAGATCGTGAAAAACCTTCTCCTGCGCCTTCTCCCGAACCGAGCATGTATTGAACAGAATCACGTCCGCGTCAGCCGGATCAGAAGTCGTCACCATGCCGTGGGCGGCACCGAGGATGTCAGCCGCCTTGTCGGAGTCGTACTCGTTCATCTGGCAGCCGAACGTCTTGATGTACAGCTTGCCTCTCATCAGCGCTTGCCGGCCTGCTTCAACGCCAGGATCTCCTGCTCGGTAAGGATATAGATACGCTGCACGTCGCCGCTTTGCTCGCGCGCAAAGAAGACTTCCGCACCTGCCGGGAGTTGACCATGGACGACGGTCCGGTTGCTTGTGTCGTAGATGCGGGCGCCGGGTGAAAGGCGCAACAGGCGCCGGTTGATCTGCACGCCAGGATACGCCTGCTGCTCGCCCACCACACCGCGCTCACCGTTCGGCGGCAGGAATCGCTGTTGAATGAACTGCGCAAAAACAGGCGGTGTGCTCGCTAACCAGAAAGCTATAAAAAGCAGCAACTTACGCATCAGATCACGATAGCATACGGCGCGGTCATGGGCAAATTGCGGCTGACAGCGATCGGGCCAGTGCGCCGCAGTGCCGCGTGGTGGAATTCGGTGGTGGCGAGTCAGGGATTTGAACCCCGGACCAACGGATTATGATTCCGCTGCTCTAACCACTGAGCTAACTCGCCACGGGGAGCGGCAGTCTAAATAGGCGCCCAGTTGTTGTCAAGGCAAAGCCCGCCAGCTATCTGATTTGTCAAGTAAAGTTGACGATAAGCGCCGCGCCCGATCGCCGCGTACACTTCGGTCTCTTCTGGCATCCTCTTCTTATATGCGTTCATTCGATGTCGTTGTGGTCGGGGCGGCGCTCGTCGGAGCGAGCTTCGCGCTTGCCCTGGCAGGGACAGACACAACAGTAGCCGTGGTCGATGCGGCGGGCCCGCCGGGTGATATCCCGGGCCCCGATGTCTGGGACAGTCGGGTCTACGCACTCAGCTCCGGGAATGCGGAGTGGCTCGGCGAACTCGGCGTTTGGCGGCGACTGCCGGGCGACCGTCTGCAGCGCGTCGAGCGCATGTGCATCTACGGTGACCAGGCACCCGCGAAGCTCGAGTTCAGCGCATACGATTCGGGGCTGAGAGAGCTGGCCTGGATACTGGAAAGCCGGGCACTGCAGCGCGAGCTTCATGCGGACCTTGCGGTCGCCGATCACGTCACGATGATCTCACCGGCTCGATGCGCGTCGATCACGTGGGCGCGCGATGCCGCGAGCCTCACCCTGAATGACGGGCGCGTGTTGAAGGCGCGCCTGATCGTCGGGGCCGACGGGGCGGATTCTTGGGTACGCGCGCAAATGGGTGTCGGTGCCTCAATGCACGAGTACCCGCAACGCGGTGTGGTGGCGAATTTCGCGATCGCCCGTTCTCACAACGGTACCGCGTTCCAGTGGTTCAGGCCCGATGGCGTTCTCGCGCTGCTGCCTCTGCCGGGCGCGCGAGTGTCGATGGTGTGGTCCGCGATGGAAGCGCATGCACGTGATCTTCTGAGTGCTTCCGAGGCCGTTCTTGCCGCACAAGTCACCGAGGCGAGTCAGCACGCCCTTGGTGAGCTCTCACTGATTTCGCCTGCAATGGCGTTCCCACTGCGGCGGCAGCGCATCGAGCACTTTGTCGAGCCTCGCGCGGCGTTGATTGGGGACGCAGCTCACAATATCCACCCGCTTGCCGGACAGGGTGTGAATCTTGGTTTTCGGGACGCGCGCGTGCTCGCTTCGGTTCTGCGCAGCCGCGGTGCGCGCCGGGACTGTGGGGATTACCCGCTGCTCCGCCGCTACGAGCGCGCACGCCGGGAAGATGTCGCTACCCTCGAGCTGGCGACCGACGGACTGGAGAAACTTTTCAGGAACCGTGCGGTCTGGATGGCGGGGCTTCGCAACGCAGGGCTCGGCACCGTCGACGCACTGCCACTCCTCAAAAACATACTGGTGCGGCACGCCGCCGCGTGATCCAAGGAACATGAACCAAATGAACATGCAGAGACGAATTGCGGCACTGGCGCTTGTACTCACGAGTTTTTCAGCGGCAGCGGCAGCGGCAGCGCCGGACGCCGACGAAGCTGCCCTTCGCCAGGCATTTCAGGCGAAGTTTCCGAAGATGGGCATCGACAGCGTCGGCAGAACGCCTTTCGGCGGTGTATTTGAAGTGGTCGTCGACGGACAAATCTTCTACACCGACGCGAAGCTTTCCTATCTGTTCAGCGGCAATCTCCTCGACGTCCGGGGTCAGCAGCCCCGCAATCTGACCCAGGAGACGACGGGCCGGCTGGCTGCCGGAGCTCTGGCAAAATCAACTGACCTCGCCGTAAAGCGCGTTCGAGGAAATGGAAAGCGGGTTGTTTACACCTTTGAGGATCCGAACTGCGGCTACTGCAAGGAGCTTCAGAAAGAGCTGGTGAAGCTGAACGATGTCACGATCTATACGTTTCTCTGGCCCATCCTCTCGCAGGATTCGATCGAGAAATCCAAGGTCATCTGGTGCTCGAAAGACCGTGCGAAGTCGTGGGAGGACTACATGATCAAAGGCGTCGCATTGAAAGGTAAGGCGGACTGTGACACCTCGGCGCTCGAACGCAATGCCAAGCTGGCACAGCGCTTCGGGCTGCGCGGGACGCCTGCGGTTTATATCGGAAGTGGCGAGCAGGTTGGCGGTTACGTTCCGGCCGAGAAGCTGGAGGCCGTACTGTCGGGTAAGTAGAACGCTAAAACTCGCCTTCGGGGCGAGTGCCCCCCAGCGGCTCGCGGCGCTGTATGCGTAGGGAGCGATAAGTCTTCTGCGCTCGAACCGTCGTCAACATCGCCGGCAAAGCCTGCGTTAATGACGAATGCAGCGCTTCGGACTCGCACCTGCACCCTCACTTCGCGACGGCGACGCGCGAGCGCGTCGACGCTTCATGGCAGCAGTCGGACTGTCAGTGCTGGTTCACGCAGTCATTACCACCGGCGGTCCGCCGGGCCGCGGCCCGGGCGCGGCGTCGTTCCCGGCTCGCGCCGCGCTTGAAGTCGGGTTCCTCGAAATAAATCCTGATTCGCTGCTCGTCCCGGCACCTGCGCACACTGAAGTACATACGACGGCCCCGGCGCTGCGCAACGAACGAAAGAAGACGCCGGTGCCACGAGCAGGCGCGCTCCCGGTTGAGCGCGCGTCGGCGTCCGCCACTGCGGGCCCGGCCCACATTCCGGATCCGACTTATTACGGTGCGCGCCAACTGGACGTTTATCCGATGCTCGCGAGCACGCTCAGGTTGGACGATCGCGAGGCCGCGCATACCTCCCAGCGTACCGGTCGGGTCCTGTTGTTTGTCCTGATCGATGCAGAGGGTAGGGTTAACGAAGTCAGCGTGATCGAATCGGAGCCGCCCGGCGTGTTTGACGAGCGCACGCGTGCGGCTTTTCAGGCGGCCCGCTTCATGCCTGCGCTGAAAAACGGTCGTCCGGTCAAAAGCCGCTTGCTCGTGAATGTCGACTACGGCGACAGCGCGAAACGCTGACTATTCGCGTGCGGCTGCTCCGGGCACGGTAAACCCACGCGGAAACAGCACCCACAGGCGCACCGGCTGCTTCATGCGCCCTGCCTCGCGCCCCGCAGATTCGCCATAGCCCCAGAAGAAATCGGCGCGAACCGCACCGCGGATCGCGCCACCGGTATCCTGTGCGAGCATGAGGCGGTTAAGCGGCTTCTGTGTGTTCGGCCACGTGGTCGCCACGAATACCGGCGCGCCGAGCGGCACGTGGCGCGGGTCGATCGCGATACTGCGTCCGGCCGTGAGTGGCACGCCGAGGGCGCCCAGAGGGCCGTTTAATCCAGCCGGGAGCTCCCGGAAAAAAACGTAGCTCGGATTGCTATTAAGAAGATCGTTGAGCTGCTCAGGGTGCCGGCGCGCCCACGCCTTGATGCCTTGCATCGAGGCCTGCTCGAGCGGCAGATCCCCGCGGTCAACCAGGACGCGCCCGATCGAGCGATAGGGGCGGCCGTTCTGGTCCGCATAACCGACGCGTACGGTCTCGCCCGAATCGAGCGCGATGCGTCCGGACCCCTGGATCTGCAGAAAAAAAAGATCAATTGCATCATCGACCCACGCGATTTCCCTGCCTCGCGGCGTCGCCTGTCCACTTTCGATCTGTGCGCGGTCGGGGTAGGGCACGAGCTTGCGTCCCTCGATGCGCCCACGCACGCGCGCGTTTTTCAACTCTGGGTGCACCTCGGCAAGCTCGACGACGATGAGGTCATCGGGAACGCCATAAACCGCATGTCGATATCTGGCGGACGGCTTGCGACTGCCTTGAAGCAGCGGCTCGTAATACCCGGTGATCAACCCATCCGAGCCACTCTCGGTGCTCGTGATCTGGTACGGGATGAAGTGCTGCTCGAAGAAAAGCCGCGCAACGTCAGGACCCGGCGTGGCGAGACGCCGGGCGCTACCGCACGCTTCGCGCCACGGCTCGCGGCTTGAGAGAACCCCACAACTCCCGAGCAAAGCACCCCATGCTTCATGAACGTTGTCCTGACCCCAGCCCGGCAACTCGCTGAAAGAAGCCGCGCGGAAGGTCACACCCGGCGTGCTCGACAGCGGTGCCGGAGCCGCGGGCTCTGGGGCGGCCTGGACTGCGGCCGATTGAGATTTTGCAGTGGGGACCGTCGCGGAAACCGAGGGTGCCGTCTGTTTCCCCGGCGGCAGGCTCGAACACGCTGTCAGGAGTAACGCGACCGCGCATCGTGACAGCAGCACGCGCATTGAATGGAGTTTTCCGCGGCAATCGGTCATGATCGCGCGAAGTATAACGTCGCATCGCTTCATGGATCTTCTATGGTTGTTGCTCGAGGCCGGCGTGGCGCTCTCGCTGCTGCTTGGCATCGTCTGGTGGACGTGGCCGCGCGGTGCGCGCCACGATAAAGGTGCGCCACGCAGGAAAAAATGACTCGAGTTATTCGAGAAAGATCCGCCGAACCGCCTGACGTTCGAGCGCGATCGTTCTAGTGCAGAACCCGCGGCATCGAAAGCGTGAACTCAGGGATTGGCGCATCGAACTGCGCCCCGTCGTCGGCGACCATCTGGTAGCTTCCGCGCATCGTCCCGACGGGTGTCGCAATAGCAGTGCCGCTCGTGTATTCGAACGCTTCGCCGGGTTTTAGCAGCGGCTGTTCACCGACCACGCCCTGACCCTTGACTTCCTGAACCTCCCCGTTCGAGTCGGTGATGATCCAGTGCCTGCTCACAAGGCGGGCGGCGACCTTGCCGATGTTTTTCACGTTGATGGTGTACGCGAAGACGTAGCGTCCTTCTGCGGCATCCGACTGATCAGGAATGAAGGCGACGCGCGCGGAAACGAGGATGTCGTGTTTCTTGGATGGCATGGCCTATTCCAGCACGAAAGCCAAAGCTGTGGAAGACGGGGCCATGCCTGCGCCGCTGTCTCATCGTGAGAACGGGTACAATTTGCGTCCCATGGAGCGCCCATGACCCATCGAATCGCACCGAGCATACTGTCTGCGGATTTTGCGCGGCTGGGCGAGGAGGTGCAGGCGGTAATTCGCGCCGGCGCAGACTTCGTTCACTTCGACGTGATGGACAATCACTATGTGCCCAACCTCACGATCGGGCCGCTGGTCTGCGAAGCGATCAGGCCGCTCTGCACGGTGCCGATCGATGTGCACCTGATGGTGAAACCGGTCGATCGCCTCGTGCCCGATTTTGCGAAGGCCGGCGCAAACATCATCTCCTTCCATCCCGAGGCGAGCGAGCACGTGGATCGCACCATTCAGCTCATCAAGAGTCTGGGCTGCAAGGCGGGCCTCGTCCTGAACCCTGCTACGCCGCTTACGTATCTCGATCACGTGCTCGACAAGCTCGACCTCGTGCTCATCATGTCCGTCAATCCGGGGTTCGGCGGGCAGAGCTTCATTCCCGGGGCCCTGGACAAGCTGCGCGCCGTGCGTGCCCGCATCGCAGAATCCGGCCGCGAGATCCTGCTTGAAGTGGACGGTGGAGTGAAAGTGGAAAATATTCGAAGCATCGCCCAAGCAGGCGCAGACACGTTCGTCGCGGGTTCCGCCATTTTCAGCACACCGGACTACGCGGCAACGCTGGCGGCCATGCGCGCCGAGCTCGCGCGTGTGGGGTGAATAAATGCCGCTGAGTTTTCCCCTCGGGATCAAAGCCGTGATTATCGACCTCGATGGCACGCTGCTCGACACGATCCCCGACCTCGCCGCCGCGGCGAGCATGATGCTTCGGGAGCTCGAGCGGCCGGTGCTGCCGGAGGGCCTGATTCGCACGTTCGTCGGCAAAGGCATCGCGAATCTGGTGCAGCGCACCCTCGCAGGTTCCCTCGATGGGGAGGTTGATCCTGCGTCTCTTGCCCGCGGCCTCGAGATCTTCGAGCGCTGCTACGCTGAGGTGAACGGCAAGCACACGACGATTTATCCAGGTGTACAAGCCGGGCTCGCGCTGTTTCGCGCGCAGGGATTTCGGCTTGCGTGTGTCACGAACAAGTCGGCCCGGTACACGCTGCCGCTCCTTGAAATGATCGGACTCGCGGTGCATTTCGAACAGGTCGTCGCGGGTGACACGCTGCCTCAGCGGAAACCCGACCCTGCTCCGCTCCTGCACGTCTGCGAGATCTTCGGCATCGCGCCCGCGGACATGCTGATGATCGGAGACTCGATCAACGACACACAGGCTGCACGCGCCGCAGGCTGCCCGGTGTTCTGTGTGCCGTATGGCTATAACGAAGGGATCGACGTGCGCAGCCTCGATACCGATGCTGTCGTCGAAACGCTCGAAGAAGCAGCAAGCCTCGTTCGCAGGGTATGACGGAAGCGGAATTCAACGCGGTGGCAGCGGCAGGCTACAACCGGGTGCCCCTGGTTCTCGAAACGTTTGCGGATCTGGATACCCCGCTCTCCGTTTACCTCAAGCTTGCGAACGCGCCCTACAGTTATCTTCTGGAGTCTGTCGTAGGGGGTGAGCGCTTCGGCCGTTATTCCTACATCGGCCTTGCTGCGACGAAGCGCCTCGAGGTGCGGGGATATGAGTGCCTCGAGATCGAAAACGACCACGCCGTGTCGACTGCGATGGCCGATGATCCGCTCACGTTTGTGAATGATTACCTCTCGCGCTTTCGCACCGCGGAGGACCCTCGACTTCCGCGTTTCTCCGGGGGCCTCGTCGGTTATTTTGGATATGAAACGGTGCGATATATCGAAAAGCGCCTGGCGGATACGCGAAAGCCGGATCCGCTCGATGTCCCCGATATCCTGCTGCTCGTCTCCGAAGAGATCGCGATCGTCGACAACCTGTCCGGCAAGCTTTCTCTCGTCGTCTATGTGGAAGTGGGCGAGCCGGACGCATATCGGCGCGCAAAGGCGAGACTCGGAGAGCTGCTGCTCCGGCTGCGAATGCCTGCGCAGATTCCCGAGGACACGCGTGGCATCTCCGAGCCGGCCGTTTCCGGCTTCGGTGAGAGTGCGTACCATATCGCCGTCGAAAAGGCGAAGCGCTACATCTACGAAGGCGACGTGATGCAGGTCGTGCCCTCGCAGCGCATGTCGAAGCCATTTCGAGCGTCGCCGCTCGCCCTCTATCGTGCGCTGCGGACCCTGAACCCGTCGCCTTACATGTTTTATTTCGATTTCGGCGACTTCCACGTCGTTGGGGCGTCGCCCGAAATCCTCGTGCGCCTCGAAGGCGAGGCGGTTACCTTGCGGCCGATTGCGGGCACGCGCAGGCGCGGCGCTACACCCGAAGAGGACGTTGCACTTGGCGCGGAGCTCCTCGCCGATGCGAAGGAACGCGCCGAGCACATCATGCTCGTCGATCTCGGACGTAACGACGTCGGACGCGTCGCTCAGACGGGTAGTGTGCGGGTCACGGAGCAGATGGTGATCGAGCGCTACTCGCACGTGATGCACATCGTGTCGAACGTGGAGGGCCGTCTCAAACCCGGGCTCAATGCGCTGGACGTGCTGCGCGCAACTTTTCCCGCCGGAACGGTGTCGGGCGCGCCCAAGGTGCGCGCCATGGAAATCATCGACGAGCTCGAGCCGGTGAAGCGCGGCGTCTACGCCGGCGCAGTCGGATATCTCGGTTTTCACGGCAACATGGACGTGGCCATTGCGCTCCGGACTGCGGTCATCAAGGACGGCACGCTGCACGTCCAGGCGGGGGGCGGCGTCGTGGCCGATTCCGACCCGCAGGCCGAGTGGCAGGAGACCCAGAGCAAAGCGAGAGCGCTCCTGCGCGCGGCCGAAATGGCTGAATCGGGCCTCGATACTCTGCTGGATTGACGCGGCGACGCGGCGATGCTGCGGGGCTGGGACCAATACTTGCTCGCGTTCAAATATCGAGATCAATCGACGGGACGCTACGACGGCTCTGTTTGAAACGTCGAAACCGAGTGTGCGTGCGGGTCGACTGTTTCCCTCACCACGATAGCTTCAACCATATAAATGGACGCGCAGCCCCATGGGCTGGGAATTCGCTGCTTTATGGGTCGATGACCCGGAGGAGTCGTGGCAGTGGGTGTGGCGCCGCATCGCCGACGACAGCGGGAAGGTGATCGCTGAATCGGCCGCGTTCACGCAGATGGACTCGTGCGTGGAAGACGCCAGACTGCACGGCTTCGCCGAGGAAGGCTGCGGCCCCGTTTGACGCTGCCGGCGCCGTGTTCGTGGCCGTTTTTTAGCAGCGCTCTTATGGCTGCTGCGTAACCTTCAGCGCCTGAAGACGTACTCGGCGACGCCTTTGAACGCGCCGTCTTTGCGTTCCGCCCGCGTCACCTGCGCTGCGTCATGCCGAAATCCCGCGGTGTTGAGCTCGCGCACCATCCCCATGTGTTCGTCCAGGTTCTGGTTGGTTTCGATGAGCAGGGATCTGACGGCGGGATCGGCGAGTGTTTCGCGCGCCCCGGCGATTACCTTCGGCTCGAACCCGTCGACATCGATCTTGATGTGGTTCGGCACCGGGACGGCGCCGGAGCGCACGAGGTCGTCGAGCTTCGATGCGACGCAACCCTGCTCGAACAGCGCATTGAGCGGCTCGAGCCTGTAATCGAGCGCCTCTCCCACCGAGTGGCACGAGCCGCCGGCCCGGAGATCAGCCATGTGAAGCGTCGAAAGACCCGAGGTGTCCGACAGGCCCATGCAGTAGGCGGTAACCCGGTCTGAAATCTTGTTCAGCAGGATATTACGATTGAGGAGCGCGTAATTCTGCGATTCCGGTTCGAAGGCGTAAACGCGTGCATTGCGCGTGACAGCAGCCCAGACGGTATACATGCCCACGTTCGCGCCGCAATCGAGGAGGATTTCGCCGGGCGCGATCGTGGCCACCCATTCGAGCGTCCACGGTTCCTTCTCGTAAATACTCTGTACGCGCCAAAGCGTGAAGTTATTCGGCGTCGAGAACATCATTTCGACGCCTTCGTGCGTGACTTTAGCGCGGGGCAGGAGCTTTTCGTACTCGTCGAGGCTTAAGTCCATGCGGGCCGATTTTACAGTCACCGTGCGATAATCATACTGCCATGCTTCTGATGATCGATAACTACGATTCGTTTACCTACAACCTCGTGCAATATTTGGGTGAGCTCGGGGAGGAGGTCGTGGTACGTCGAAACGACGAAATCACGCTGGATGAAGTCGGGGCGCTGAAGCCCGATCGTATCGTCGTCTCGCCCGGCCCCTGCACGCCAAACGAAGCTGGAATCTCCGTGCCGCTCATCGAGCGCTTCGCAGGCAAAGTGCCACTCCTCGGGGTCTGTCTGGGCCACCAGAGCATCGGGCAGGCCTTCGGCGCGCGTATCGTTCACGCGCGCGAGCTCATGCATGGCAAGACCTCAGCGATCCAGCACGAAGGCCACGGCGTGTTTCGCGCCCTTCCTAATCCGCTCCAGGCGACGCGTTATCACTCGCTCGTCATCGAGCGCGACTCGCTTCCGGATTGCCTCGAGGTGACGGCATGGAGTGCGGACGGCGAGATCATGGGTGTGCGCCACAAGACGCTGCCTGTTGAAGGCGTGCAGTTCCACCCGGAATCGATACTGACCGAGCACGGTCACGCGCTTTTGAAGAATTTCCTCGAAGAGGGGCGGCGGTGAACGCGCAGGACGCGCTCAACCGCGTGATCGAGCACCGCGAGATCTTACGCGACGAGATGCTCGCCCTCATGCGCTCGATCATGCAAGGCGAAGTGCCGCCGGTGCTGATTGCGGCGATCCTGATCGGACTGCGGGTAAAAAAAGAAACGATCGGGGAGATCGCGGCAGCTGCTGAAGTCATGCGCGAGTTCGCGACAGCGGTACCCGTGGCCGATGCTGCAAATCTCATCGACACCTGCGGCACCGGCGGCGATTCGGCGCACACATTCAATATCTCCACCGCCTCGATGTTCGTTGCCGCCGCGGCAGGCGCGAAAATCGCGAAGCACGGCGGGCGTTCGGTTTCGAGCAAGTCCGGAAGCGCCGACGTGCTCGAGCGCCTGGGCGTCAACATCGATCTCACGCCGGAGCAGGTGGCGCGCACCATTCAACAAAGCGGAATCGGATTCATGTTCGCGCCCAATCACCACAGCGCCATGAAGCATGCAGCACCGGTGCGAAAAGAGCTCGGCGTGAAAACGCTCTTCAATATCCTGGGCCCGCTGACCAATCCCGCAGGCGCCCGGCAGCAGGTTATGGGCGTATTTCATCGTGATCTGGTGGGCATTCAGGCGCGCGTGCTCGAGCGGCTCGGCAGCCGCCGGGTGATGGTCGTTTACGGTCTCGAAGGTCTCGACGAGATTTCTCTCAGCGGCCCGACGATGGTCGGCGAACTTCGGGATGGCCGCATCAACGAATACACGATCGCGCCGCAGGATTTCGGGATGAAGGTGGCCGATGCGTCCGCGGTGCGCGTGACGAGCGTCGACGAATCGAAAGCGATGCTGCTGCGCGCGCTCGAGAACGAAGCCGGGCCTGCCCGCGATATCGTCGCACTGAACGCCGGTGCGTCGATCTATGTCGCGGGGCTTGCCCAAACCCTCCAGGACGGCGTCGGCGTAGCGCTCGATGTACTCGCCAGCGGGAAGGCACGAAGCAAGGTCGATGAATTCGTGGCGAGCACGCGTAGTGTCTGATCCGCGCGAAATGAGCGGCATCCTCCAGCGGATCCTCAGTGTAAAGCGCGACGAGGTTGCAGCCGCACGGAA
>JBKJPI010000621.1:0-8228 GCA_046595235.1 Burkholderiales bacterium
GCTACCCAGCCAAACCGATCCGGCTGATTGTCGGTTTCACGCCAGGGGGCGGCGTCGACATCAACGCGCGCCTGCTCGCGCCCAAGCTCACCGAATATCTTGGCCAGAATGTGATCGTCGAAAATCGGCCTGGCGCCGGCACCAATATCGCAAACGAGCTCGTCGCGAGATCCGCCCCTGACGGTTACACGCTGCTCGTGAACACGGCTGCTGTGGCGATCAACCTGAGCCTTTACAAGAAAGTCGCCTACGAAGCGAAGGATTTCACGCCGATCGCGGTCTTCTCCCAGAGCCCGAACATACTGACTGTGCATCCTTCTCTCCCGGTGAAAAATGTAAAGGATCTCGTGGCGCTGGCGAAGGCAAAGCCCGGCGCGATGAACTTTTCTTCTGCAGGCAGCGGCACGACCCAGCATCTCACCGGCGAGCTTTTCAAGCTGCGGACGGGAACGAGTGTCGTACACGTGCCCTACAAAGGCAGCGCGCCTTCGCTGACGGCGCTTCTCGGCGGTGAAGTGGAATTGACGTTTGCCAATATCCCGGCGATTTCGTCACACGTTAAAGTGAAGCGGCTGCGCGCGCTCGCCAACGCGGGAACTCGCCGCTCGGACCAGATGCCCGAAGTGCCAACGCTTCGGGAGTCGGGCGTAAACGGCGTCGAGGTCGTCGTGTGGTACGGCGTGCTCGCGCCGGCCGCGACGCCACGAGAAGTCATCACCGCACTTGCCGGGGCGATCGCGAAAGCAGCGCGTTCACCGGACACTCGCCAGCGGCTCATCGACCAGGGCGCAGAGCCCGTCGGCAACTCGCCGGAGGAATTTGCAAAGCTCTTCAGGGAAGAGCTCACGCGCTGGGCCGAGGTCGTGAAGGTCTCCGGCGCTAAAGCGGATTGAGAGACGTGCTCTGGAACGCAGGAGCTTCAAAATGAAACTCAGAAAAATCGGCATCACCAGTCCCGGTGACATGGGCCAGGGCATCGCGATGCGGCTCAAGGCATGCGGTTACGATGTGTTCACAGCACTCGACGGACGAAGCGGGCGAACCGCGGAGCTCGCGAAGCAGGCGGGCGTCGGCGATTGCGGCTCGGTTCGTGAGCTCGTGGACACGTGCGACGCGATCTTTTCCATTCTCAATCCTGCTGCGGCGGTTGAGAATGCGCGTAGCGTGGCGGCGGCCATGGGCGCGGCAAAGAAGAAGCTCGTGTACGTCGACTGCAATGCAATTGCGCCTGATACAGGGCGTGAGATCGACGCCGAGATCCGCCGCGCAGGCGGCATTTTCATAGACGCCGGCATCATCGGACCGCCCCCGCGCGGTAATGCAAAAACGAAGCTCTACGTCTCAGGCCCCGATGCCGCCATCCTTTCCCAGATCGTCGATCCACAGCTCGAAGTGCGTGTGGTCGGTGAGCGGATCGGTGACGCCTCTGCTGTAAAGATGTGTTACGCGGCGATGACCAAAGGAACGATTGCGCTCGGCATGCAGCTACTCATGGCCGCGCGGAAGCTCGGCGTCGAGGAAGCACTCGAAGCCGAATTTCGCGACAGTCAACCTGAGCTCTATCAGTCGGTTCTGACCCGGTCGGTGTCTATGCCTCCAAAAGCGTACCGCTGGGTGCCAGAGATGATGGAGATCGCCAAGACGTTCGAAGGCGCAGGGCTGACGCCTCGGATGTTTCAGGGCGCGGCCGACATGTATGAGCGCATTGCGGCCACCGCGCTCGGCCGCGAATCGCCGGAAGACGCGCGCACGAAAGGCCGCACCGGTGTCGACATCGTACGAGGGCTCGCCGACGGTGCTTCGTAAAGCGTCGACGCTTTACGCAGTCAGATGCGGTACATCGAGCGGCGGTCGTGCTCGAAGGTAATGACTTCCCCCGCATTGCTCGAACCGGGTCTGCCGAGCCTGATCTCACCTGAGTAGTCGAGGGGAATATCGCCGCGCATGACGTGGACCTCCTCACCGCCTTCCAGCGTCACGTACGTTCCGTTGATACTGTGGTCGACGAGATAGAAGCGCGTACGCATTGCACGAATCGTGACGTGCTGGCGCGATGCATAACGATCCCTTACGACGAGGTCGCATTCCTCGCCGCGGCCGATCCGGATGCTGGGCTTCCACTGGTCGATGCGGACGCGGTTTCCCGCGAGTATCACCAGAAGGCTGCCGGAATCGCCGGGAATCACGCGCGTGGATTCAAGATTTACCTGCGTCATATCGGCGCGGTCCATCTTCCACATGACCTCATACACTGCCGACTCACGGCCCGTGCCTTTGAGAACCGTGTTGAAGATCGACCGAACGCCACCCTTGAGCGCCGGCGACAGCGCGTTCTCGGTCGCCTCGGTTACGAGGACCTGCTCGCGCATTGCCACTGCGGTCAGGTAAGCCGCGACGTTGACGGTATCTCCGAAGACGTCACCGTCTTCACACAGTACCGGGCCGTAATGAATACCGATGTGGATACCCACGGGATAATCGCCAGGCGGACTCGCCGTCACGACCGATTGCATCTCGCCTGCTGCGAGCACCGCGTTATCGGCGTGGGGGAAAACACACAGGATGGCGTCGCCCAGCGTCTTTATGATTTCGCCATCATGACGCTTGAGCGCGGCGGACATCGCCTGAAAACAGGCGGTTACGATTCCCCGGGCCGTGGTATCGCCAAGCTTTCGATAAAGCGCGCCGCTCTCGCTGATGTCTGCGAACAGCACCGCCTTCGTCTTCGATTCACGCGTCATAGGCCGACTCTAGCGGCATCGCGGCACCGCGCGCAACCGTGGCGCTTCCCCGCTCAGGGCAGCCCTGCGAATTGCGAGACCGCCGCGGTGCCGTTCCCGTCAATCGACAACCGCGTCCGGAGCCGTCACAATCGCCGCCTTACATGAGGAGGTAACCCCTACACCATGACCAGTGAGGACACTCGCAACATGGCCGTATTCTGCGACTTCGAGAATGTCGCGCTCGGCGTGCGAGAGGCAAAGTATGCCGATTTCGATATCGACAAGGTGCTTCAGCGCCTGCTTCTCAAGGGCAGTATCGTCGTCAAGAAAGCCTATTGCGACTGGGAACGCTATCGCGACTTCAAGAAAGACATGCACGAGGCGTCGTTCGAAATGATCGAGATTCCCCACGTGCGCATGTCCGGGAAGAACTCAGCCGATATTCGCATGGTCGTGGACGCGCTGGACCTTTGCTATACCAAAGGCCACGTCGACACTTTCGTCATCGTGAGCGGCGATTCCGATTTCTCCCCGCTCGTCAGCAAGCTGCGGGAGAACAATAAAACCGTCATCGGCGTGGGCGTAAAAAAATCGACGTCGGATCTGCTGATGGCGAACTGCGACGAGTTCATTTTCTACGATGATCTCGTGCGCGAAAAAGCGAAGAAGCAGGGGCGGAAACGGAAAGCCCCGGTTCCGGCCGCTGCGGTGGGAGAAGCAGGCGCCGCCACAAAGTCCGGCCCGGCGGACGCCGACCCGAAGTCCGAAGCCGACCGCAAGCAGGAAGCTCTGGACCTCGTGATGGAAACGGTCGAAGCTTTATTTGCAGAACGCGGCGCAGAGGAAAAAATCTGGGGCTCGATGGTGAAGCAGGCGTTGAAGCGACGTACACCCGGTTTCAACGAGTCTTATTATGGTTATCGCTCGTTCGGAAAGCTTCTCGAAGAGGCGCAAAGCCGCGGCTTCATGGCGCTCGAGCCCGATGAAAAGTCGGGCGGCGTGATCATCAAGAGCTTCAGTCCCGATTATTGAACGAAAACTCCGGCCGCGCTGTCCGAACGCCTTATGAGCGCAGGTCCTGATCAGCGTTTACCCGACTCCGGCGCTCGTCGCGTGAACTGGGTCCAGCGTGTTGTCGTGACAGCGCTGGCAGCGGTCTTCGTGGTCGCTGCGTTCTTCTTCATTACGATTGCACTCGTCGCCGGCGCCCTGCTCGCCGGCGTGATTGCGGTGCGTTGGTGGTGGATGATGCGCGGCCTTCGTTCACGCGCAAAGGCCACTCAGGCGCTCGAGGGCGAATATCGCGTCATTGACAACCCGCGCGTTGAAGCGCGCGACTCGCAGCCGTCACACCCGCACCGCTAAACCGTGAACCGAGCCGGCGCTGCCACGCTCCACACTCAACGACCGGCGTCTGCCTCCAGGCGCCGCTCGGCATCGAATCGCTTTAACTGTTCATCGCCCGCGTTCACCGCGCGCCGATTTCCGGTTTCGCCCTTGCCTCCGCCGCGCCGGGAGGTGCTGGCGGAATCGTGCGCCGCACGTCCTGATCCTGTAACTGCTGCAGGCGTTGTTGCTGGTCGCGCTCGACCTGCCGTTGCCTCAGATCAGCACCGGGCGTTCGCGGCGGGTGCGCAGCACGGTCGAGCTGCTGCTGCATCTTGAGGCGCAACTCGAGTTGCTGGAGCTCTCGCAGCTGAAGCTGACGCTGCACGTCGTCCGCGCCAGTCGTATCCGTTGCGTGGGTAATCAGGAATGCAGCCGAGCACTCGAAGATCAACCGTGACTGTGATTGCATGAATGGCCTGCTATATCGGTGGGCAACGGGTTCAACCGGGGCCAACGCACCGCGCGGAAAGTTCGCCGCACAAATCAGCGGGGTGGGACCTTGTCCTGCGCGCGCCGGTCGAATCGTGAGACTTCAACCACGATCCGCTCATGCGTGCCTTCGCCAATGCGCTCTCTTTCATCGTCGGCCCAGACCCGAAACGTGACCCGACGACCTTCCACCCGCGTGACCTCCGCCGTCGCCGTGACCCGCAGGCCGACGGGTGTCGCCGCAATGTGCGTGATGTCGAGGCGCGTGCCGACGGTCTGGTGCCCGGGCGGAAGCAGTCCTTCCACGGCGTTCAACGACGCCTCTTCCATCAGGCTCACCATCACCGGCGTTGCGAGCACTTTGATTTTGCCGCTGCCGACGTGCGGCGCGGTGTCGCGTGTGCCAACGAGGATCTCGGCGCTTCCGGTGAGTCCGGCGCGCAGGTCAGACGTGACGTTCACTTATGCCTCCTGCAAAGCCCGAGTCTAGCCGCGCCTCGCTCTCCCGCCTGTGGGAAAGTGTCGTGCTATACTCGTGCGAAAGAGCGTTATCCATAACAGCCGGCCATCATAGGTGGACCGCCTGCCGCCTCCGGTTCCGCTTCACATATCGCAACCCGGGTCGCCTCTCGCGGCCGCGTTACGCGTTGCAACTGAAACAGCACACCGTCTATCCGACGTTGCATTTAGGAGGGTAACTGATGAGAGTCATCTGGCGTTTCTTCGTGGGCGAGGACTTGCGCTGGCGCTGGCAGCAGCTGTCCGTAGACCGGGCAGTCGTGGCAGAGTCACGGTCGTCTTACGAAAAGTACGAGCGCTGCCTGGCGGCTGCGCAGCAGAAGGGTTACATCTTTGAAGCGGCACAGGACAGGTTGCCCCGCCCCGGCAACCGCATCTACTCCAGGCCCTGAACGCACTCACTTAAACACAAAGCCGGACCCGCGTGGGGTCCGGCCTTGTGTTTTATGGACGGCCCATCGACGGGTGACTACGCAGTCGCGCGCGCCCCAGCCTTATTTCCAATCGCCGCGTTCACCCGCGGCATGACCTCAGTGGCCATGAGCTCCATCGAACGTTTGCCCAGCGCCGGATCCACCCAGTCCATGCCGGCATAGACGAGCTCGCCGAAATCCCCGATCTCCTCACGTAGCTTGAGGATGTCGTCGACGACCTTGTTGACCGAGCCGCAGATCACCAGACGATCGACCATGTAATCGTCGGTGAGCTCGCTGTCGTCCTGCTCCTGATGCGTTTTGAAGATGCCATGACGCTTCGAAAGCATCATCTTTTTCAGGAGCAGCTTCCAGTAATAGCGGTATGGACTCGAAGCATCCGTGCGCCCGTACCGCAGTGCCATCTTGTCATCGTCTGCAACGAAGATCGTGCGCGCGACGCGCCAGTCGGAAGTATTCGCAACGAGGCCTGCTCTGCGTTTGCCTTCAACGTAGTTCGTCCAGTGGCTCGCCAGCCATTTCGAGAGCAGGAAGTTCGCTGAAAGCGGATGGAAGTCCCGCTCACCCATCGCGATCACGCCTTTGGAAAACGGCGCGACGACGGTGCCGACAATCTCCGGGCGCGGCTTCTGAAAGGGCTTGTACATCGAGCCGCGTTCGAACTCAGCAACGCTCGTCTTCGCCGTCGTCACCTTGAAGCGGTTATCCGGCAGATCGATATCGTACGGCGCGTTGCGCTCCCAGATAGCCAGAATTACGTCGATAGCCTCCGCGAAGAGCTTGTTCCGATCTTCGCTCAGCATACCCAGCGCTTCAGCATCAGACGAAAGCGCGCCGGGGCTGATGCCGAAGATGAAGCGGCCTTTCGCGAGGTGATCGAACATTGCCGCGTGGGCAGCAATCAGTGTCGGATGCGAATGGGACAGGTTGGAAGTTCCTGTCCCGAGCTTGATGGTTTTCGTCTGGTTGATCAGCGTCGCCAGGAAAATGAAGCTGTTGGTGACGTTCTCCGACTTCTCGGTGAGGTGCTCGCCTACGAACGCGTCGTAGAAACCCAGCCGGTCCGCGAGAATGATGGCTTCACGATCCTCCTGCAGCGTCTCGGACGGCGCGCGGTGGGGGGGATGCAGCGGCATCATGAACATGCCGAGTCGCATGTGATCTCTCCAGTGGATAAGCCAAACGCGGGAGTTTACGCGAAGCCGAAAAGGCTGCGCCGCGGCAGGGCCGCGCGTGACGTGATGCCGCGCGCGTCGCGCGCGTCGCGGTGTGGCTAAATGCTCGCCAGCACCCGGCCCCAGCGCGGATCGGGCCGATGCAGCATGCGCTCGCCGGCTGAATGCAGCGCCGCCCACGTGGTGGAGAGGATGTTCAGGAGCACAGGCCTGCCGAACTCCGCCTCGAGCATCGGCACCGCGTGGATCGCGAACCAGAGGCCGCCCGGCATGAGGAGCGCCTGTGCGTCAGGCGCAGCACGAAGCACCTCACGTCCGAGCTCGAGCGCGAGCTCGTGATCGTCAGCGGCGCTCGAGTACTTGTTCTGCGCGAGCGTGCGCGCCCGCGAACGGCTGGCGATAACCTCGATTCCCGCTTCGCCGAGATACCGCGTGAGCGCGCTGTTCACCGCCTCCGGCCAGCGCGTCACGATCGCAATCCGAGTCGCACCCAGATGCTCGAGCGTGGCGATGTGGGCCTCGAGGTCGGTGTCGCACGCAATGCCCGTGCGTGACTCGGCTTCCGCCAGGATTTCACGCATCTTCTTGCGGCCGAGCGCCGATGCTACCGGAACGCCGCTCAGCGACAGTCGATCGACCTTCTTCGACGCGAGGAGGTCGAATGCACTCCAGAGTGCCGGCAAATTATCTTCAACTGCCGCGAGGCTGTATTCCTTCAGGTTGAGCCCGGTCGTGAGAAGCATCATGCCTTCGGGGGCGACGCGATAGAACTGATACGCGTCCATGTCAGTGTACAAGTGCGGAATGACATAACCGAGCTGGTACCAGGGCGCGATGAGGCTCATTCAGAATCTCGTTGTGCGTATGTGCGTCGAGTGTACATTCACGGTCAGATCTACAGGGCGCCTCGCTCAGAAATGAAAAGGACTCGAGTCTTTCGACTCAAGTCCTTATAGGTGGCGGGCCCGGAGGGATTCGAACCCCCTACCCCTTGGTTCGTAGCCAAGTACTCTATCCAGATGAGCTACGGGCCCGTAATGAGCGTCGGATTGTAGCAAAGAAGCGTCATTTGCGCCCCGGCGCTCTCACCAGCAGCACGGGCACCGATGCGGCGTGCACGACCGACTCAGCATCGCTGCCGAGCACGGCATGCCGGATGCCCCGCCGGCCATGGGTGCCCATAACGATGAGATCGGCGCGCGAAGTCTTCGCCTCCTGCACGATGAGCTCAGCTATGCGGCCCGTGAAATTGTCGTGCAGTATCGCTTCGACGTTTGCGCCCCGGGCAGTAGCGAAAGCCTTCGCGCCGTCCAGAACGAGCCGGCCGTCTTCCGAGAACTCATCGGCGAGCGGTGCGGCGGCAACGCCCGCCTCAGGGTTGAGTGTCAGCGCCGATTTGTCGACGATGTGCACGAGTCGCAGCTGCGAGCCGAGCGCTTTCGCGAGTTTGATAGCTTCTTCAAGACCGCGATTAGCGGTGTCGCTTCCGTCGACCGGCACCAGTATGCGTTCGTACATGGTGTCAGCAGCCGGCGAGCATGCGCGCCACAAGGTCGCCG
>JBKJPI010000419.1:0-3145 GCA_046595235.1 Burkholderiales bacterium
GCCCGATCACTCGGCGTGCGTCCGCTTTCAAGCGTCACGCCCAGCTTCAGGAGATCCGTAAGGACTTGATGTCCGTGCTCATGCACGCGGCTTACCCAGACGCTGTGCGGCAACTCCTGCGGCGCCGGAGCCTCGGGTGGCACGAGCGCCTTCATCTCGGCGTCATAATCGTAAAAACCCTTTTTCGATTTTCGACCAAGGACGCCCGCCTCGTAGCGAGAGCGCATGATGAGCGTCGGCCGGTATCGCGGTTCCTGAAAAAACTGGTTATAGATAAGCTCTGAAGCAGGCTGCGTTACATCGAGACCGGTAAGCTCCATCAGCTCGAACGGGCCCATGCGAAAACCCGCCACATCGCGCATCACTCGATCGATGTCGGCGAACGTCGCGATACCTTCCTGCGCCATATGCGCAGCTTCAATCGTAAAGCCGCGCCCTACTTGATTCACGAGAAACCCCGGCGCGTCGGTCAAGCGTACCGGCTCTCGCGTCATGCGCCGCCCGATGATCATCAGGGCGTCTGAGACCCACGGCTCGGTGAGAAGGCCGTCGATAACTTCGACAAGCTTCATAAGCGGAACCGGATTGAAGAAATGAAAGCCGGCGAAGCGCTGCGGCGATTTCAGCTTCGCACCGATCGTCGTCACAGAAAGCGATGAAGTGTTCGTGGCGAGGATGCAATCCGCAGGCACGATATTTTCGAGCTCGGCAAAAAGCTGACGCTTCGCGTCCAGATTCTCGACGATTGCTTCAACGACCATATGGCACGACGTGAGGCCAGCCAGCGAATCGACGATCCTGACCCGATCTCCCGCAGCCGCTGCCTCTGCCGGAGTGATGCTGCCTTTCTCTGCAGCGCGACCGATCATCTTGATGACGAACTCGCGCGCTTCCTGTGCAGCGCCCGGCTTCGCGTCCATCATGATGACGTTGATGCCGCCGGCAGCGGCGACCTGCACAATGCCGCGCCCCATCGCACCGGTGCCGATTACGCCGATGGTGAGGTCCGGCCGATTAGCGTCGAATGTCATTCGTTATCTCTGAGGCGTGGTTATCGGAACTTGCAGCCGAATCCTTAGCGGCCCTTGAATACCGGCTTACGTTTTTCCATGAACGCCGTCTGCCCTTCTTTGTAGTCGTCGCTCGTATAGCAGTCGTCGACCATTTTCTGGCAGAGCTCGAGATCGCGTTTTTCGGGATCCTGCGCATATTCGAGCAGCGCGCGCTTCACTGACGCGATCGTGAGCGGCGCGTTGTTGCCGACGGTGTTCGCAAATTCGAGTGTGTACGCCTCCAGCTCTCCCGCTGGTACAACGCGATTGACCAAGCTCATCTTCAGCGCTTCTTCGGCACTGAACTGGCGGGCGGTATAGAAGATCTCGGCTGCGAATGCCGGGCCTACGATGTCGGCGAGGCGTTTAATTCCGGCGAAGCGATACCCAAGGCCCAATTTGGCCGCGGGCACACCGAAACGCGCATCGTCTGCAGCGATCCGGATGTCGCAGCTCACGGCGATGCCCGTGCCGCCGCCGATGCAGTAGCCGCGGATCATGGCTATGGTCGGTTTCGTGCAGTTGCGTAGCGTCTCCCCAGCTTCGTCTGCGGTCGCATTGTAGTGTGCGACGGCTTCAGGGCTCGAGCGCTTCTCTTTGAATTGAGAGATGTCCGCACCCGCAACGAACGCTTTGTCACCCTCCCCGCGCAGGATGACGACGCGCACGTCCGGATCCTGAGCGTACGCATTCAGCACGTTCGTAAGCGATTGCCACATTTCCAACGAGACGGCGTTGTGCCGCGCGGGATTATTGAAAATGATCCAGCCGATGCCGCCGTCTTTGCGAGCCACGAGCTTGTCGGTCAAAGTTTGCAGGGGGGTTACAGCGTTATTCATAGTGGCGACCGTAGATAATTGAGCGGTCGAGTTTAACGCAAACGACGTGATTCAACCGCGCGTGGACGCGCCACGCGCCGGCTAGGTGTGCTCGATGACCCGACCGTTCGGGCGCGCCGCTCCGTCGATGGTGGCGTCGTGTCCGATCAGCTTTGCGGGCGTGTCGCTGGTGAGCTTCCGGGCGAACGCGTCCCCGCCCAACTCACAGAGGCTCTTGAAGGCGACATCGAGATTGGGTGGCCGGTGACTGAGATTATGGGCATCAGTCGCCACGACGCTGGCCCATCCGCGTTCGATAATCGTTCGCGCACACTGCTGTGCGGGCTTTCCGAATTGTCCCGTCAGCGATCCGCCGGTGAGCTGCAGCAGGCACCCTGCTTCGACAAAAGGGGCGATCTTCTCCACATTTCGCATGACCTCTTTGTTCCGCTCCGGGTGAGCGATGAGCGGCCTGATGCGGCGGGCGAGCAGCCAACTGACCAGCTTATCGGCGCCGAGCAGCAAGTGACTGTGAGGAAATTCCAGCAACATGATGCGATACCCGTCGGCCGCCCCGAGAAAAGGTATCTCATCATCTTCGACCATCTGCATGATCTCGGCCGAAATCCTTACCTCGCCCCCTGCACGAATTTCCAGAGAGATCTGCTGATGCGACAGTACCTGCTGAAATGCCGCGCAGAGTGCAGCAATCGATGACCTGGTGTTCTCGTAACGCCCCGGATGAACGTGCGGTGTCATTACCGCAGTCGTAATCCCCGCAGCTACTGCGGCTTTCGCAAGACCAAGTGATTCCTCGAGCGTCTGCGCGCCGTCGTCGATGCCGGGCAAATAATGGCAATGCAGGTCTATCACGCGCGTAAAGCCTGCTGAGGTTCTTTCGGTCCCGTGCTCGAGTATCCGTCGTATTTATAGTAGCTGCCGGTATATGCGCCGTAATACCGTTCCGCCTTTTTGAAATCGAGTTGATTCAGCGTAATGCCGAAAAGCTTCGCCTCAACCTCCTCCAAAGCCCGAATGCAACGACGCGCAAGCGGATACGGCGTGCTGTCTGCCTTCACAACGAACATGACGCCGGTAACCATCTTGGACAAGACCAGCGCATCGCTCACCAGGTGTACCGGCGGCGAATCGATGACGAGGACATCGCATGTCGCGGCGAGCGCCTTTATCAGCAGTTCAAATCGGTTCGACAGAATCAGCTCGAGGGGATTGACCGGCACCGGCCCCGTGGAGATTGCATACAGTGAAGTGCCC
>JBKJPI010000233.1:0-4092 GCA_046595235.1 Burkholderiales bacterium
CGACCCTGCACGAACAGAAGAATCGCAAGCCCCGTGATGCCGATCGGAAGCCGCCCCGCGACAGAGGACAGCATCGTCCTGCGGAGCCCCGGAACGGCGAAGAGATCGCGATAGCGCTGCAGCATCATCGACTACCGCAAGATCCACGCCGCGGCTTCGGGCCGACGAGCCCCATTGCGGACTTTTCGCAACAACCCCGACTTAACGCGCCCAGACGATGATGCCGGTGTATGCCGTAATCAGCACGATTGCGCCGAACACGATTCGATACCACGCAAAGACGGTGAAATCGTGGGTGGCGATGTAGCGGATCAACCAGCGCACGCACACGAAGGCCGAGATGAAAGCTGCAACGAGACCGACGCCGAATACCGGAACGTCCGCGACGCTGAGCAGGTCTCGATGTTTCAAAAGGTCATAAGCGCCCGCCGCGATCAGCGTCGGCACCGCGAGAAAGAATGAAAACTCGGTCGCCGCGCGTCGCGAGAGGCCGAAGAGCATGCCGCCGATGATCGTCGCGCCCGAGCGGGAGGTGCCGGGAATCAGCGCGAACGCCTGCGCGAAGCCAACCTTGAGTGCGTCCCGCCACGTCATGTCGTCCACGGATTCGACGCGCGCGCGTCTGGGACGCCGCCGCTCCACGAGCAGAATGACGACTCCGCCCGCAATGAACGCCAGCGCGACCGGCACCGCGTGAAACAGGTGCGCCTTGATGAGACTTCCGAACGCGAGGCCGAGCACCGCCGCCGGTATGAATGCGACGATGAGATTCAGCACGAAGCGCTGCGCTGCAGGGTCGCTCGTAAGGCCGGTCAGCGCGTGCGCGAACCGCGCGCGATACTCCCAGAGTACTGCGAGCATTGCGCCGGTCTGGATCGCGATTTCGAAGACCTTGCCTTTTTCATCGTGAAAGCCGAGAAGCTGGCTCGCTATGATGAGATGGCCCGTGCTCGAGATCGGCAGGAACTCGGTGAGACCTTCAACGACGCCGAGAATCAGCGCCTTCAGCAGAAGCATGGGATCCATGGAAGGCGGCTATTCTATCCAACCCGCGGCGCGATCAGTGACTGCACCGCCAAACGGCCGCGCTCACTCATACCGCAGCGCTTCGATGGGGAGGAGGCGCGAAGCTTTACGCGCAGGATAGAAACCGAAGAAGATGCCGACGCCGCCTGCGAAGCCAACGGCAAGGAATACGGCTTCAATATTGAGATCGATGCGCCATCCCGCGAAATGGCCGATGGCATACGAGCCCCCGACACCGAGAATGACGCCGCACAGTCCTCCGGCGAGCGCGAGCGTCACCGCTTCGACCAGGAACTGCGAAAGGATGTCCTTGCCTCGAGCGCCCACGGCCATGCGGAGCCCGATCTCGCGCGTCCTCTCGGTGACCGACACGAGCATGATGTTCATGATTCCGATGCCGCCGACGAGGAGCGAGACCGAGGCGACTGCGGCGAGGAGTAATGTCATGATCCGCGTCGATTCTTCTCGAGCGCCGAGCACCTCCGAAAGGTTGCGAAGCGAGAAGTCATCGTCCTGACCCGCCTGAAGCCGATGACGCTGTCGCATGAGCGTTCGCATTTCGGCCTCGGCCTGCGCCATGTCCGCGCCTTCGCGAATCTTGACCGATATAGACCCCACGCTCCTCACTTTTGCCTGAGTTCCGCCGAGCACCCGGTTTCGCGCCGTGGAGATCGGCATGAGGATGACGTCATCCTGGTCCTGGCCCATCAGGTTCTGGCCTTTGCGCTCGAGGACGCCGATCACTTCCATCGGGACCTTGCGCACGCGAACGATCTGTCCAATCGGATCGCTGTCTCCGAAGAGGCTCCGCGCCACCGTTTCACCGAGCAAAGCAACCTTTCCGGCACCGGTAATGTCCACGGCTTCGAAAGCTTTGCCTGACGCGATCGTCCAGTTGCGCACTTCGAAGTACTCCGGCGTTACACCATAGAACTGCGTCGACCAGTTCGTACCGCCAAAGACGACCTGCCCGGTACCACGCAGCGTCGGCGCCGCCGCCTGCACGTCCGACAACTCCCGCTGCATCGCGTACGCGTCGTCGTCGGTGAGCGAAGATCGAGATCCCGCACCCATGCGCACGCCGCCGGAGGTCATGGAGCCCGGCGTGACGATGATGAGGTTCGTTCCCAGCGCTTTGATCTGCTCTTCGATCTGTGCCTGCGCGCCCGAGCCGATGGCGATCATCGTGATCACAGCACCGACGCCGATGATGATGCCGAGCATCGTCAGGATGCTGCGGAGCTTGTTCACGCGCAATGCGCGAAGCGCGATGCGAATGCCGGCAAGCCACGTCATGCAGGCGCATCCTCCGATGCCGGCTCCAGCTGGCTGAGCTTCGCGTGCGCATCGACAGGCGTGATGCGGCGGTCATCCACGACGTGCCCGTCGCGAAAGCCGATGACCCGCGTGGCGAAATCGGCAATGTCGTGCTCGTGCGTCACGAGCACCACCGTCATACCGCTGCGATTGAGGTCCTGAAGAAGACCCATGACTTCGAAGCTGGTACGCGTGTCGAGCGCGCCTGTGGGCTCGTCCGCAAGTATCAGCACGGGATCGTTCACGAGCGCACGCGCGATTGCCACGCGCTGCTGCTGTCCGCCGGAGAGCTGCGCAGGGTGATGCCCGGCGCGGTCGGCGAGGCCGACTTCACCCAGACGCGCGAGCGCGCGGGAACGGCGCGTCTCGGCGGAGACATGACTGTAAAGGAGCGGGAGCTCCACGTTCTCCAGCGCTGAGGTGCGCGGAAGCAGGTTGAAGCTCTGGAAAACAAATCCAATGCGCCGGTTTCGAATTGCGGCCAGGGCATCGGATGAAAGCTCTGAAACTCTGTCACCGGCCAGCGAATACTCGCCACTGCTGGGCCGATCGAGGCAGCCCAGCAGGTTCATGAACGTCGATTTGCCGGAGCCCGAAGGGCCCATCACAGCGACGAACTCGCCGGCGTCGATGCTGATCGAAACCTTGTTCAGCGCAGTCACCGCATAGCCTTCCATGCGGTAGACCTTCGCCAGCTCGCGGGTGACGATCAGCCCTTCGCGCTGCGCCGAAGGTGCGCCATTCTGGACGCGTGCGATGTCTTCCCCGTTCACGCCGCGTCAGAACCCGAAGCGCGGGCCTTTCGATGCCTGCGGACGCGCTTTCGCAGTGTCGCTTGCAACCCCGATGATGACTTCGCTGCCTTCCTGCAATTCGCCTGATACGAGCTCGCTCGAGGTTCCGTCGGTGAGACCGAGGCGCACCGGAACGGCCTTGGGCTTGCCCTCGTCCGCCGCCACCCAGACGCGCCCGCTCGTCCCCGCCCCGCCGCCGCGGCTGCGCCCGCCGCCCGCCATACTTTCGTATTTCGCCCGCTGCTCCGCCGTCAGCACTTCTGCGATGCGCGTACGGGACTCGGCACGCATGCGTTCCACTTGCCGTCGACGCTCCGCCTGATCTTCCGACTGGATTTCGCCGATCTTCGCGCGCGTGTCGGTCATGATCGCCTCGATTTTCGAACGCTGCCCGGCGTCGAGCGCAAGCTCCTGCTGCAGCCGCTCGATGAGCCCCTGCCCTTTGCCTTTGCCTTTCTGCTTTTCCGCGCCGTCGCCCCCTCCGCCGCTGTCGCCGGCTATTGCGGCGGGCGCATCACCAGCGCCTATCGGACGAAAGCGCAGCGCCGCGTTCGGCACCTTGAGCACGTTCTCGCGGGTCGAGATGATGATGCGAACGTTCGCAGTCATCCCCGGGAAAAGATTGAGGTCGGGGTTCGAAGTCCGAATCACTGCGATGTACGTAACGACGTTCTGCACCACTTGCGCGGCTTTGCGCACCTGCGCCACATTGCCTCGAAAGGTCCGGCCTGGATACGAATCCACAGTGAACGTCGCCTCCTGTCCGACGCTGATGCGCCCGACTTCGGATTCGTCGATCGAGGTGTCGACCTGCATCTCACGCAGATCCTGCGCGATCACAAAAAGTTCCGGCGCCTGGAGACTCGATGCAACCGTCTGCCCGGGCTCGACCGATTTCTTGATCACCGTGCCATCGACGGGGGCGCGGATTTCAGTGCGATCGAGATCGACGCGC
>JBKJPI010000290.1:0-6596 GCA_046595235.1 Burkholderiales bacterium
CTCAGAAGCTGTGCGAGATCCTGCGCTCCGATTGCGTTCGCACGCCAGCCTGCGCCTTCGTACAAGCCATCCGAGCACGTGCGCGGCACCCGGGCGGCTCGAGGCACTCAAGGCGCACTTCAATGCCGCGCATGATGGCCACGGCACGAGCGACGACGCCACCGCGGTTCTGATCACGTGCATACCGGGCGAGCATGTCGCACCGGAGCGGGTGGCAGGTACCGTGGCACCCGCACAGCCCGGGGACTGGCGCTTCGAAGTGAAGCTCTCACCGCAGCAGATGCGTCAGGTCGACGTCGTGCCCCTGGTGCACGATCTTGCGAGCCATATGCTGTGCGGCGGTGCCCGAAACGCGAAGCTGTACCTCGTGCTCACGGAGCTGCTCTCGAATGCGCTCGACCATGGCGTGCTGGGGCTCGATTCCCGGATGAAAACCGAAGCGGACGGTTTCCAGCAATATCTCACGCTGCGCTCCGAGAAGCTCGCCGCGCTCAGCGACGCGTCTATCGAAGTGCGCATGGCGACGATCGAATCCGAGGGCAAGGCGTTCATCAGAATGCACGTGGGGGACAGTGGTCGAGGCTTCGACTTCAAAAAGATTCTCGACCACATCCCTGAGGTGAGCGTTCCCTACGGTCGGGGCATCCCCCTCGTGAAGCGCTTGTGTCAGAGCGTGGAATATCGCGGTTGCGGGAACGAAGTCGAAGTCGTGTTCCCACTGGACGAGACGCCCCCGGCCGGGCCGCCTGCTAAATCCGAAGCTGCTTCGTGCCGTTAAACCGATTAACCGAGGTCAACCGACGCCCCCGCGGCGCTCCGCCATGGATATCGTAATCGTTGACGACGCGCCGATCATCATCGCGCTTCTGAAGAAGCTCGTCACCAATATGGAGGGTTGCCGCCCGGTGCCCTTCCTGCGTGCGGCTGAAGGCCTCGAATGGTGCGCAGCCAACGACCCGGACCTCGTCATCGTCGACTACATGATGCCGGAGATCGACGGCCTGGAATTCGCCCGCCGCTTCCGCGCGTTGCCGGGCAAGGCCGACACACCGCTCCTGATGGTCACGGCGGCCGGTGACGACCGCGATCTGAAGCATCGCGCACTCGATATGGGCATCAACGACTTTCTCAACAAACCGTTCGACCAGCTCGAGCTGCAGGCGCGCGCGAGAAACATGCTTGCGCTGCGAAGCAGCCGGCAGAAGCTCGCAAGCCGGGCGTTACTACTTGCCGACGAGGTTGCCAAGGCGACGAGCGAGATCGCCATGCGCGAGCGCGAGACCCTGCTTTGCCTCGGGCGCGCAGCGGAGCACCGCGACCCGGAAACTCACGAGCACATCATTCGCATGTCGAACTATTCGCGGCTGGTGGCGAAGCAGATGGGCTTGTCGACCGAGGAGTGCGATCTGCTGCTCCTCGCGTCCCCGCTCCACGACATCGGCAAGATCGGCACGCCGGACCACATCCTCCTGAAGCCCGGCAAGCTCACCGTGGAAGAATTCGAGATCATGAAGCAACACACCGTGATCGGCGGGAAGATTCTCTCGAACAGTCTTTCGCCGATTTTGCAGATGGGCGCGGAGATCGCGATATCGCACCATGAAAAATTCGATGGGGGCGGTTATCCCGCCGGCCTCAAAGGCTCTGCGATCTCGATCTATGGCCGGATTGTCGCCGTCGCGGATGTTTTCGATGCGCTCACGAGCGAGAGGCCGTACAAGCTCGCCTGGGAGGACGAGCTCGCGTTCGCGTTCCTGAGAGACGGCAGCGGCAAGCACTTCGACCCGGAATGCGTCTGCGCGTTTTTCGATGTTGTCGATGAAGTGCTGGAGATCAAAGCGCAGTTCCGCGACGCCGACATGCTCGATGAGAGCCCCTCCGCAGCCGCTCATGCCGAGGCCGCGTAGGCGGGCCCGTGGACTTCGCGAACGACACTCCGCAGCTCGCCGGACGAGACAGACGGGGAAACACGCTGCCAGGGCGCATCGAGCTCGGTGCGCTTTTCTTCGGGCTGCTCTTTACGCTGTTTCTCGTTTATTGGGCAGTCCAGCATAACGAGCACAGCGAGAGCCTTCGCTTCAAGGAGCAGGCCAGCGATGCCGCGCACGCGATCGATCTGCGGCTGCGCGGTTACGAAGAGATGGTTCGCGGCGTCGGCGCACTGTTCGATGTGCCGCGCGAAGTCACACGCACCGACTTCAGCGCTTATGTTCGATCGCTCGATTTAAGACGCCGTTATCCAGGCGTTGAGTCGCTGAGTTTTGCGCGCTATATCCGTGAGGAAGACAAGGCGGCCTTCGAGCGCCAGCGCGCGACGCGTTCCAGCAACCCCGTGTATCGTGAGCTGGAGATCTACCCGCGCGGCGAGCGCAGCGATTACGTCGTGACCGAGTTTCACGAAGGCCTCAAAGGGGCCGGCCCCGCGTTCAGGCTGGATGAGGCGAATGACGAGGCGCGGCGCGCGCAGGCGCGACTCACAACGGCGAGCGGAGAGCCCACGGCGTCAGGTCGCATGAGCCTAATGCGCGGCGATGCGACGTCCGCAGGTTTTTCGCTTCGCGTGCCCGTTTTTCGTCGCGGCATGCCGCGCAACACGCCGGAAGAGCGTCGCAGCGCGGTGGTCGGCCTCATCGGCGCGGCATTCAACGTGAACGAGCTCATGGCGGTAGCGCTTGAGCACGTGCCGCCGCACCTGCGCTTTCGAGTGCGCGATGCAGGCCCGGTGAGTGCGGGCAATGCCGTGGCCCCGGCTGCCGGCCGGAACCTTCTTTTTGAAAGCCCCGGTGCGGCAGCAGCCAGCGCGGGCGGCAGCCGGCATGAGGGGTTCAGCTTCAGGCTCGGTGGTCGGCAGTGGGACGTCGACGTCTGGGTGCCGCACGAGCGCTTCGCCTTGCAGAATCTCGTGTTGCCGATCTGCGCTCTGATCGTCGGGCTTTTCCTCACGGGTCTCCTGTACACGCTCGCACGAACGCTCGTGCGCTCGCGCCGTCACGCGATCGAGCTGGCGGAAAGTATGACGCACGACCTTCGCGAACGCGAAGCCGAAGCCCGCAAGCTCTCACTTGTTGCAAGTCACACGGACAACGCAGTAATCATCACCGATGCCCAGCGGCGCATCGAATGGGTCAACGATGCATTCTCACGCATCACCGGCTATCAACTCGCGGAAGTAAAAGGACGCACACCCGGTGCTTTCCTGCAGGGGCCGCACACGGATCAGGACACGGTCGGCATCATGCGAAAGCGCCTGCAGGAGGGCCTGGGATTTCGCGTCGAGATACAGAATTACGCCAGGGACGGCCGCCGATACTGGGTCGACATCGAGGTGCGGGCGATTCTGGACGGCACCGGGCAGGTTACGAATTTCATTGCCATCGAAAGCGACATTACCGCGCGCAAGAGCGCAGCAGAGCGCCTCCGTCGTACTGAAGAACGGCTCTCGCTCGCGCTCGATGGTTCGAACCTGGCGCTTTGGGACTGGGATCTCACAACCGGAAAGATCTATCTGAATACGCGCTGGGCAGGCATGATGGGCGCGGCGCCGGGTCCTACCACGACGACGCTGGCGGAGCTCGGTCAGCTTACATATCCGGAAGATCTGCCGGCCGTCGATCGCGCCTTGAGAGATGCGGTTAAAGGTAAGAATGTGTACTACATCGAGCACCGCATCCGCACCGCAAGCGGTGAGTGGAAGTGGATCGAAAGCCACGGCAAGGTCGTGGCCCGGGACGCGACCGGTCGCGCATTGCGCATGGCCGGCACCAACGCTGACATCGACGAACGCAAGCGCCGCGAGCACGCGATGGCCCAGCAAGAGGCTGACCTGCAGCAGGCAAAGGATGCCGCCGAGGGCGCCAACCGTGCGAAGAGCGAGTTCCTCGCGAACATGAGTCACGAGATCCGCACGCCGATGAATGCCATCATCGGCATGACCGGTCTCGCGCTCGACACGGCGGGACTTAATGCAGAGCAGCGTGAGTACCTGGGGATCGTGCGTTCCGCGGGCGAGTCGCTCCTCGGGATCGTCAACGAGGTTCTCGATTTTTCGAAGATCGAGGCCGGACACATGACGCTGGAGACAATCGACTTCAGCGTGCGCGACACCATCAGCGACACTATGAAGCTCATGGCCCCGCCGGTTCAGGAAAAAGGACTGGAGCTCATGTCGCGCGTGGCGCCCGACGTTCCCGATCGCCTTCGCGGCGACCCTTCGCGACTGCGGCAGGTTCTGACCAATCTCGTCGGAAACGCGCTCAAATTCACCGAGCGTGGTGAGATTCAGGTTTCGGTCGAGCTCATTTCGTCCGACGACACGATCGCGTGGATCAACTGCGCCGTCAGCGATACCGGCATCGGCATTCCAGAGAACAAGCAGTCATTGATCTTCCAGGCCTTTGCGCAGGCCGATACGTCGACCACGCGCGAATTCGGCGGGACCGGCCTGGGCCTCGCGATCTGCTCGCGCATCGTCGAAGCGATGGGGGGGCGCATTGCGGTCGAGAGCGCGCCGGGCCGCGGCACGACGTTCCATTTCTCGATTCGCGTCGAGCTCGCCGCAGCCTCGGAGCAGCGCATCATATTTCCGGAGCTGAACGGCCGCAGCGTTCTAGTCGTCGATGACAACGCGGCGAACTGCGGCGCTGTCGCCTCGATGCTCGAGTCTTCCGGCATGCAGGTGGAGGTGCTCACCCAGGGCGCACGAATTATCGACGTCCTGCGTAAACGCCGCGCGACGTCTTCAGGATTCGACGTGGTGGTGCTCGACTCACGAATTCCGGGCATCGAAAGCTTCGAGATCGCAGGCGCATTGGTCAGCGAGCCCGAAATCAATCTACCTACCATCATGATGCTGACTGCGAACAACCAGCGCGCTGACGCGGCGCGTTGTCGTGAGCTCGGGCTCGCGGGCTTTGTCACGAAGCCTTTCCTTGCAGAAGAGCTCGTGCACGCGATCGCCGCAGCACTCGGTCCGCAGAAACGTGCGCTCACAGGCTCGGCACAGACGATGCGCGAACCGACGCGGCTGCTCAACATCCTCCTCGCGGAGGACAACCTTATAAACCAGAAGCTCGCCGTAAAGCTCCTCAGCACGCGCGGTCACGCCGTGCACGTTGTGAATAACGGCCAGGAGGCGGTTGATTGCGTTAAGGCGGCGGAATACGACGTCGTGCTGATGGATCTGCAGATGCCGGTGATGGGCGGACTTGAAGCGTGCACGCACATACGGGCGATGGAAAGTGGGGGGAAGCGGTACCAACCGATCGTAGCGATGACCGCCCATGCGATGCAGCGCGACAAGGACCTTTGCCTTGCCGCAGGCATGGATGGATTCGTAACCAAACCAGTGAGAATCGAGCATCTTATGAGCGAAATCGAACGCGTCACCAATCCCGAAACGGCGCCGCGCGCCGTCGAGCCCGTTACGCAGCCGGTTCCTTCGGAGGGCGGTCTGTTTTTCGATCTCGCCGCCACCCTCGAACGACTTGGCGACGACCCCGAGCTTCTGAAGGAGGTCGCGCAGATCTACCTCGACAGCGTAACCGCGCAGCTCGAGACCATCGGTTCTGCACTCGAGCGTGGCGCCCTGGAGGACGTCTATCGAGAGGCGCATTCGCTCAAGGGCGCAACCGCCACATTCGAAGCGAGGACCGTGGTTGCGGCCGTGGCTGAAGTCGAAAGTTGCGGCAGACGGGGCGACGCCGCGGCCGCCAACGCCGCGTTTGGTCCCATGAAAGCGCTCGTCGAGCGTTTGCAGGGCGAGCTCGAAGCACTCGCCGCTCAAACGCCCGTCACTTCGACATAAAACCACCCAGCGATACGCCTATAAAGCCGGAGCGACACCATGAAAAATAAAGCGAAAATTCTAATCGTCGACGATAACCGCATCATCCGCGAGGTGCTGCGGGGCCTCATCCGACACGACGAATCCCTGATCGTGGTCGGCGCGGCTGCCAATGGCGAAACTGCGCTCGAGATGATCGGCACGCTCAAACCGGATCTGGTGTGCTGCGACATCCTGATGCCCGGCATGGACGGCATCGCGGTGCTGCGTGCGATTCATGCAGTGCATGCCGGCACACGGGTGATTCTCGTGAGCGGCGAATCGAGGCCGGATATCGTGTCGCAGGCGCTTAAAGCGGGGGCGAGCGGCTTCGTCGTCAAACCGTTCAACGCCGAGAAAGTACTGAAAACGATACACGCTGCGCTGAACGCGCCGATTCCGGAATGCCAGCCGGAGCCAGAGCCCGAGATCATGCCTGATCCGGTTGATATAACACCGGAGGCAACACCGGCAGCTTCGGGAAGTCCTGCAGCAGGCGGGGCGACGGCGGAGGCCGCCGCAGCGCCCGCGGCGGGCGCGGCCGCGGCTTGATACACCCGAGTCTGAATCGCGCCGGCCCCTGGCCAGGGCGCCGATAGAGCCGGACGGGCCCTTTTGGCTCAACCCGCCGGGAGCGCGCAGGAACGGTTCTAGGCGAAAGCCGTAACGCTCTCGAGCGCTGCCGCCTGCATCAGCGGTTCCAGGTCGAGCACGAGCACCACGGAACCGTCGCCTGAGAGGGTTGCACCCGAGACGCCCGAAGGGCGGATGTCGG
>JBKJPI010000320.1:0-4835 GCA_046595235.1 Burkholderiales bacterium
CGAGTGACTGGTGGGCTTGCTCGAGCTTTCGCTGGACTGAGGCTGACATGGAAGTGGCAACAGACGACCGGCGTAACTATATACGCCCTTCCGATCGGCTCCTACAATACTCCGCCATCCGCGTGACCCACTTACATCGATCAATCGCGCACGGATGAAGGCGCGTCTCGAGCCGCTACGTAAGTTTTACGTAAGCGGATGACATTCGTTTATGTCTCTAATCTCCCCTCGCCCTTTGGGAGAGGGGTCGGGGGTGAGGGATTCAGCAGCGCCGCCACCGCCGGCGCCCGCGCGCGCTCGGCAGGCTTGCCGTCGATCGTGCTTTTCACGGGCAGGCGCAGATCGTCCAGTGCCAGCACGAGAAGCTCGATCTCGGTTCCATCGTCATCCACCGTGAACGTCTGCGCCGTGCGCGCGGCGTCGCCTATCCATAGCCGGCGCTGTCCGGCGCGATAGGGGCCGCGCTGCATGAGATAGAGTTCGACCGCTTTTTCGTTTTCTGTGAAGAGCTGCAGGTCGATGCTTGCATACTTCCCGGCGGTACCCGACAACACCGGGCCGGTGAGATACGGATTGAAGCGCTCGAGGTCGCGCATCATGTGTAGCGCGCGCGTGCGGAGCTCCCGGATTCGCGCGTCATGCGCAGCGCCGCCGTAAAGCGTCTGATGCAGCCGGAGCGCCGCCTCGACCTCTTCATTCGTCGGCAATTGCCGCGTGTCGGCGACACCGACCTGCCGCGCCGCCTTGCGCTTTGCGGCCGCGAAATCGTCGATTCCGTCTTCGGCCATCAGCCTCGCAGCAACTTGCGCAACCCGCAGACGCTCGTCGTTGCGCATACGGTCTCTGGCCATCCCGTCGCCCTAAAACAACTGGTTTCGGACTTCCTCGGGCGGGCGCTCGGTTGATCCGGCGCTGCTGCTCGCGCCACCGCCACCACCGCCTTCGGACGGCGGAAACTCCTGATAGAAGAAATCCATAACCCCGGATTCGCCCTCGCCGACACGGGCTCCGCTCTCAGCGCCGACCTTCAGCGCGAGGACACCCGGCGGCGGAGTGAGTGGTTGCTCCGCAACGCCTTTGAGGGCGTAGGCCATGTAGCTCATCCAGATCGGCAAGGCGGCCGTGCCACCCGTTTCATTGCGGCCGAGGGTTTGCGGCTGGTCGAAACCAATCCATGCGATGGCCACGAGGTTGGGATTGAAACCGCAGAACCAGGCGTCGATGAAGTCGTTGGTCGTCCCGGTCTTGCCTGCGAGATCGCCGCGCCCGAGCTTCATCGCCCGCGCCGCCGTGCCCATCCGAACCACGTCGCGCATGATGCTGTGCATGATGAATGCGTTGCGCGGATCGATAACCCGCTCAGCGCCTTCACCGGCGCGCTGCGGCTTCGCCTGGGCGAGGACATTCCCCCGATTGTCTTCGATCCGCTCGATGAAATAGGGCGGCACTCTATAGCCGCCGTTCGCAAACACGGCGTAAGCCTGAGCCATCTGCATCGGCGTCACATTACCCGCGCCCAGCGCCATGGTGAGGTACGGTGGATGAAGCTTCGGGTCGAAGCCGAACCGCTTGATGTAATCCTGCGCGTATTGCGGGCCGATCGATTGAAGGATCCGGATCGAAACCAGATTCTTCGATTTGACGAGGGCCGTCCGAAGCCGCATCGGCCCTTCGAACTTGCCGTCGTAGTTCCTGGGCTCCCACGGTTCCGAGCCGGTCTGCGCCGTACTGAAGGTGAGTGGCGCGTCGTTGATGATCGTCGAGGGGGTGAAGCCTTTTTCCAGCGCGGCGGAGTAAATGAAAGGTTTGAAGCTCGAGCCCGGCTGCCGCAGCGCCTGCGTCACGTGGTTGTACTGATTGCGGCTGAAGTCAAAGCCGCCGACGAGCGTGCGAATGGCGCCGTCGTTGGGATCGAGCGACACGAGCGCGGACTCGATCGCCGGTAGTTGCGTAATCTGCCAGCGTCCCTTTTCATCCTGCTGCACCCGGATGATGGCGCCACGGCGTATCCGCTGGTTGGCGTTGACCTTGTCGCCAAGCATCCGTGCGGCAAAACGCAGTCCCTCTTCCGAGATTTCCACGGTTTCCCCGCCACGCCGGTAGGCTTTCACGAGCTTCGGCGTCGCACTCGTTACCACCGCAACGAAGAGGTCGTCGTTGTCCGCGACGTCCTGCAGTGCTTCTTCGAGCGCTTCTTCGTTGGGGGCAGCAGGAATCTCTGCGAACCCTTCGGGGCCGCGATACCCGTGACGGCGATCGTACTCGTGCACCCCGCGCCGGACGGCCTGATAAGCGGCTTCCTGTTGCTTCGCCGAAAGCGTCGTATAGACACGAATGCCGCGGGTATACGTCTCGTCCTTGTAACGCTCGTATACGGCCTGGCGCACCATTTCCGCAAAATGCTCGGCGCGCACGACAAAGTCATTTGCGCCGCGCTTGACGACCACCGGTTGACGCTCGGCTTCGGTAAATTCGGTATCGCTGATCATGCCGAGCTCGCGCATGCGCCGCAGCACGTAGTGCTGGCGCAGCTGGGCGCGCTTGGGGTTGGCGATCGGGTTGTAGGCCGAAGGCGCCTTTGGCAAGCCTGCGAGCATCGCGTACTCGGCGAGTGTCAACTTTTCCAGCGGTTTGCCGAAATAGATCTGCGACGCGGCTGCGAAGCCGTATGCACGCTGCCCGAGATAAATCTGATTCACGTAAAGCTGGAGAATTTCGTCCTTAGTCAGGCTCGCTTCGATCTTGAAGGCGAGGAGCATTTCATTGAATTTTCTCGTGAGCGTGCGTTCTTTCGTGAGAAAGAAATTCCGCGCCACCTGCATCGTGATCGTGGAGGCGCCCTGGCGAACGCCACCCGAGGCGAAGTTCGACAGCGCCGCTCGGCCGACGCCGATGTAGTCGACGCCGCGATGCGTGTAGAAACGCTCGTCCTCGGCTGCGAGGATGGCGGAGAGCATGGGTTTGGGAACGCTTTTGATCGCCACGAACGCCCGGCGCTCTTCACCGAATTCGCCCAGAAGGGCGCCTTCGGAGCTATAAACGCGCAAAGGAATCTTCGGCTGGTAGTCAGTGAGCACTTCCAGCGATGGCAACGTGGGGTACACCACCACTGCCGCAAACGCGACCAGGATGACCCCGATCAGAAAGCTCGAAACTACAAGTAATAGTGGAAATGCCCACCAGCGCCGCCACATGTTGCGACCGTCTCTTAACAGGATAAACTCAAATGCAACGCGGGCTTACGTGCGATACTGAACATGGTGTATGGTTCCAAGGCGCGCCGCAGCGAGTGGGTGACGAGCGCGCTAGCGAGCGCAACAGCTCGAAGAATTATAGGGGCGAACCCCCGCCAAAAGAAATGATCACACAAAAGTTTACACTCCGGCAGCTTACTGCTAGCATTTAAAGTGAATTCTGGGCACTCTGCCCCATACATCTATGGCAAAAGGGAAATTTGGCTTTGGTGCGTCGAAGCTGAGGTTCGATCCAGCGGCGCTGGAACGAATCTTCAAGCCGAAGGCGCCTCCGCTTATCGGCGCGGATCTGAGCTCGTCTTCCATCAAGATGGTGGAGCTCTCCGAGACGGGTAAGGGACTGTATCGCGTCGAACGCTATGCAATAGAGCCCATGCCCAAGGATGCCGTCGTTGACGGCAACATAAACAATCTCGACGCGGTCAGCGACACCCTCAAGCGCTGCCACAAGCGCCTCGGCACCAACATCAAGAACCTTGCGCTCGCGCTGCCGAATGCGGCGGTGATCAGCAAGAAGATCCTCGTTCCAGCCGGGCAGACCGAAGAAGAGCTCGAGCTTCAGGTCGCCACCGAGGCAAACCAGTACATCCCGTTTTCACTCGACGAAGTGAATCTCGATTTCCAGGTGCTGGGCCCCGCGCCGAACAATCCCGAAGACGTCGAGGTTCTGATCGCGGCCTCGCGCAAGGAGAAGATCGAGGACCGCGTCGCGGCCGCAGAAGCCGCGGGCCTGAAAGCAACGGTCATGGATGTCGATCTTTATGCTGCGCAGATGGCTTTCGAGCTCATGGGCATCGGGGCTGCGGAAGACGAGAAAGATACCAATATCGCGATGGTCGATCTCGGCTCGAGCACGATGGCCGTCAACGTTCTGCGTAACGGTCAATCGATTTACCTGCGTGAGCAGCCCTTCGGAGGCAACGAGCTCACCCAGGAAATCCAGAACAAGTTCGGACTTGCGCCCGAAGAAGCTGAAGTCGCAAAGCGCGATGGCGGGCTTCCCGAAGAGTACGAGAGCGAGCTCCTGCAGCCTTTCGTAGACAAGATGGGGCTCGAGATCGCTCGCGCGCTGCACTTTTTCTTCAGCTCCACACCTTACAACCAGGTGCACCAGATCGTGCTCTCGGGCGGCTGCGCCGCGATTCCCGGCGTCGAAGCGGCGATCACACGACGCACGCAGGTGCCTACGGTCATCGCGAACCCGTTCACCAATATGGACGTGTCGCCGAAGATCAAAATGAAAAGTCTCGCGCAGGACGCGCCGTCGCTCATGGTGGCCTGCGGCCTCGCCATGCGGAGATTCGATCCATGACGATCCGTGTGAACCTGCTGCCGCATCGCGAGATGCGGCGGCGGCGCCAGCAGAAGCAGTTCGTCGTCACGCTCGGAGTAATGGTGGCGCTCGCTGCGGCGGTGTGGCTCATGGTTCACACGTCGCTTTCGAGCTCCTACGAGAACCAGCTCGAACGAAACAAATATCTGACCGACGAGATCGCGAAGCTCGACAAGGAAATCGAGGACATGAAGAAGCTGAAAGAGATGACCGCGGCGCTGCTTTCGCGCAAGAAAGTCGTCGAAACG
>JBKJPI010000430.1:0-6460 GCA_046595235.1 Burkholderiales bacterium
GTCAGAAGCACGGATAGAGGCGTCCGCGGTTGAGCACTCCGTGCGGGTCGAAGGTTGATTTGACGCGTTGATGGAGCTTCATCAATGGAGCCGGCAGTGGCTGGAATACGCCGCCGCTCTTGTCGCCGCCGCGGAAAACGGCGGCGTGGCCGCCTGCGCGCGCGGCGGAATCGCGCAACGCGCCGGGGTCCACCGGCCCCGTGATCCAGCGCAGCGCGCCGCCCCATTCGACGAGCTCGACGCCGGTGCCGGTCGCGACCCGCGGAGCCGTCGATTTCAGCGAGACCCGCCACAGCGGCTCGGCTGAGTCGAAGAACGTATGCGCATGGTCGCGAATCTCGCCCCACAACGCGTCGCCTGCGTCCACCCCCTCGCCGCCGAGACGAGCTCGCGCAGCGCGAACCGCCGGGTCCGCGCCGGAGAGCCTTACGTACAACGTTTCCCCCGTGTGACAGGTCGCCGTGATGGGATACGGCTTGCCGGCCCACGTATTCATGAGATCGATCGCGGCGGCGTTCGAGCACTCCTGGCGCACGGTCAGATCGGACGCCGGCACGGGGAGCACCTTGAGCGAGACTTCGAGCAGGACACCGAGAGTACCCAGTGCGCCAACCATCAGCCTCGAGACGTCGTAGCCGGCGACGTTCTTCATCACCTGGCCGCCGAACCTGAGGTCCGTACCGCGTCCGTCCAGGATCCGGACGCCGAGCACGTGGTCTCGCGCGCTGCCTGCGTGCGGCCTGCGAGGTCCGGACAATCCTGCGGCGATGCAGCCGCCAAGCGTCGACGCCGCGCCGAAACGAGGGGGCTCGAAGGCAAGCATCTGGCCGTTCGCGCTCAGCAGTGTTTCGACTTCAGACAGCGGAGTCCCCGCGCGTGCCGTGATGACGAGCTCGGTCGGTTCGTAATCGACGACGCCGGCATAGGCGCGCGTCTCGAGTACTTCGCCGTGCAACTCGCCGCCGTAGAAATCTTTCGTCCCGCCGCCGCGAATGCGCAACGTCGCCTTGCGCGCGCCGGCGTCGCGAATCCGTTCAGACAGCGCGTCGATTGTCGATTGCATGGAGGATCACTAATTCACCGCGACGCGTGCGCCTCAAAACCGCGGAAGCTCCGGAAACTTCTCTTGTCCGGCGTGCACATGCGCGCGCCCGAATTCGGCGCAGCGCTGCAATGTAGGAACTGCCTTACCAGGATTGAGCAGGCCGTGAGCGTCGAAGGCGCGCTTGATCCCGTGGAAGGCTTCGAGCTCCGCGGACCGGAACTGCACGCACATCTGATTTACTTTTTCGATACCCACGCCGTGCTCACCGGTGATCGTGCCGCCGACGCGGATCGAGAATTCCAGAATCTCATTACCGAACGCTTCCGTGCGCTCGAGCTCGCCGGGTTTGTTCGCATCGTACAGTATGAGTGGGTGCAGGTTGCCGTCGCCTGCGTGAAAGACGTTTGCGCAGCGCAGACCGTATTTGACTTCCAGGTCAGCTATTTTCCGCAGCACCTCGGCCAGGCGCCTTCTCGGAATCGTGCCGTCCATGCAGTAATAATCGGGAGAGATGCGCCCGACCGCAGGAAAAGCCGCTTTGCGTCCAGCCCAGAACCTGAGGCGTTCGGCATCGGAGGTCGAGACGCGGATCAGGATCGCGCCGCTTGCTTCCATGATCGATTCGACGCGGCGCACTTCATCTTCGACTTCTTCAGCGGCGCCGTCTGATTCGCAAAGCAGGATGCTCGCGACGTCGGTCGGATAGCCGGCGTGAACGAAATGCTCGACGGCGACTGTGGCCGCCTGATCCATCATCTCGAGGCCGGCGGGAATGATCCCCGCGCCGATGATGTTCGCAACGGCGGCGCCGGCCTTCCCGACATCATCGAAAGCGGCCATCACCACCTGCGCGCACTCGGGCCTGGGCAGGAGCTTCACCGTAACCTCGGTCACGACCGCAAGCATGCCTTCGGACCCCGTGAGGAGCGCAAGCAGATCGTAGCCTGCCGAGTCGAGGCCATTGCCGCCGATCTCCAGGATCTCACCTTCAATGGTGATCGCCCGCAGCTTGAGTATGTTGTGAACCGTAAGCCCGTACTTGAGGCAGTGAACGCCGCCGGAGTTCTCGGCGACATTGCCGCCGATGGAGCATGCGATCTGGCTGGAAGGATCGGGCGCGTAATAGAGACCGAGGGGAGCAACCGCTTCGGAGATCGCAAGATTACGCACGCCGGGCTGCACGCGCGCGGTTCTCGAGGCGGGATCGATCTCGAGGATGCGCATCAGTTTCGCAAGGGAGAGCAGCACGCCGTTTCCGAGCGGAAGCGCGCCTCCTGAAAGGCCCGTGCCGGCGCCGCGTGCGACGACCGGCACCCGCATCGTGTGGCACATCTCGAGAATCTTCTGCACCTGCTCTTCGCTGTCAGGCAGTGCCACGACCATCGGTACCTGGCGATACGCGGACAGCCCGTCGCACTCGTAAGGCTGCACGTCTTCGCGATCGAAGAGCACTGCACCCTTCGGCATGAATGCACGCAGTGCGGCAGCGACCTTCTTCTGGCGCTGGAAATCTACGGGTGCGGCTTCTACGACGCTCGACATGAGCCGACTATAACGCCGGAATCGGCGCAGGTGCAGGCCGCACGACGGGCTTCTCATCGATCGGAAGGTTCACGAGTGCAGCGAGCACCCCCAGTGCAATCGCGATCATCCACACGATGTCGTAGGAGCCCGTGCGGTCGAAGAGGGCGCCACCGAGCCAGACCCCGAGGAAGCTTCCGATCTGGTGGCTGAAGAAAACGAAGCCGCTCAGCATGGACACGAATTGCACGCCGAAAATCTGCGCCACCATGGCGTTGGTGAGCGGTACTGTGGCAAGCCAGAGCGTACCGATCGACGCCGCAAAGATGTACACCGATAGCGGACTGATCGGGACGAGCAGGAAAACGCTGATCACGATCGCGCGCCCGAGATAGAGCCCGGAGAGAAGGTAGCGCTTCGGCAGCTTGCCGCCGAGATAACCGGCGATGTAAGTCCCCACGATGTTGAAAAATCCGATGAGCGCGAGGGCGATCATTCCCGTTTGCGCGCTGAGGCCTTTGTCGAGCAGATAGGAGGGCAGGTGCACTGCGATGAAAACGACCTGGAAGCCGCACACAAAGAAGCCTGTCGTCAGGAGCACAAATCCGCGGTGCCCGACGGCCTCGCGGATTGCTTCACGGGCTGATTGCCTCGGCCCAGGGGGCGCGACACGCCGCGGCTCGGCGAGCGCTGCAGCGAGCGGCATCATCAACGCTGCGATGCACGCGATAGTCAGGAGTGCGCTGAACCAGCCGTAGCCGGTGATGAGCGTCTGCTCGAGCGGCAGCATCAGGAACTGGCCCGCTGAACCCGCAGCGGCCGCAATGCCGAGCGCCATACTGCGATTTCCGGGCGCGGTCGCACGTCCGACAACGCCGAGGACAACGCTGAAGGTGACGCCGCTCAGTCCCATGCCGATCAGCAGGCCCGCACCGATCGTGAACTGCAGGCTCGTCTGCGCAAACGCCATGACGACCAGCCCCAGCACATACAGCACGGCGCCCGTGAAAATCATACGTCCGGCACCATAGCGATCCGCGAGCATGCCCGTCAGCGGCTGCATCGCGCCCCAGACGAGGTTCTGCAGCGCGATCGCGAACGCAAAACCTTCACGTGACCACCCGAGGTCGGAGCTCATCGGCTGCAGAAACAGACCGAAGCCGTGACGCACACCCATCGAGATCGACAGCAGAAGGCCGCTGCCAACGAGCACGAAGACCGGCATGCGTAAATCCGTTTTGCTCATGGTTCCCTTGTCGAGTGCCGCGCCTACGCTGTGACGATGATCCCGACGCCGCCCACTGCGAGGACGACGCCGCCCAGTGCTCTTGCGCCCAGCGTCTCCGTTTTGAGAAAGATAGCGCTGAAAAGCATCGTGAAAAGCGGGTAGGTCGCGACGAGCGGCGACACAACACCGATGGTTCCGAGCTTCAGCGCATGGTACATGAGGAGCACGGCGCCGCCATTCAGCGTTCCAACGGCGCAAAACCAGAGAAACCCCGCACGGCTCATTTGCAGGCGCCCCCTGGGCCGCGTTGCCGCCATTCCCCACATGATGGCGGCTGACGTGGCATACCCTATGAGCGCGGCGGCGAAAGCGCTCGGCCAGAGCAGCAGCCCGAGCTTGGTGAGCGTCTGCGCAACGCCTCGAAGCACCGCGCCGGCGAGCGGCAGCCCAAGTCGCCAACCGGGCGATGTGCGCAGTGGGGCGCGGGCGGCCAGCAGCACGAGACCCGAAATGATGACCGCGCCGCCGAGAGCGACCGGCAAGCCGACCGGTTCCCCAAGGAGCAGCATCGCCGTGACGACAGCGAAGATGGGCGCGGTGCACGACACGGCGCCGGTCAGGGTCGGCCCCAGCTTGCGATTCGATTCATACGTGAGCAAGGTGACGAGGGCGGGGTAAAAGAGCCCGACGAGTGCGAAGAGACCCAGCGCGCCAACGTGCCACGCGTCGAGGTCGAGGAGCAACGGAGATAAAGCGCACCATGCAATCAGCGTCAGCGTGACGCTGACCGTGGCGCCCGCGACAGGCGCCGCGTGTTTGAGACCGAACTGCGTGACGACGAGGGCGGAACCGAAACATGCGGCAGCGCCCAGAGCCAGCAGAGGTGCAGCCGTCGTCATCGAGTCGCGGGCTGACTTACTCGGGCTTTGCGCCCGAAGCCTTGACGACTTTCGCCCATTTCCCGATCTCAGAACGGATGTGAGCGCCGAATTCTTCCGGCGTATTGGTCGTCGCGTTCATACCCTGGTTCAGCATGCGTTCGCGCACTTCGGGTGAGTCCACCGCTCGAACGATGTCGTCGTGTAGCCTCCTCAAGATTGCAGGCGGCGTCTTCGCTTGCACTATCACACCGTACCAATTACTTGCGTCATAGCCTGGCAACCCGGACTCCGCGATCGTCGGAACCTCAGGCGCTGCGGGCGATCGCTTCGACGTCGTGACGCCCAGCGCTCTCAGACGACCCGCCCGCGCATGTGTGATGCCCGCGCTGATCGTGGGAAACGCCACCTGCACCTGTCCTCCGAGGAGATCGGTGATGCCCGGCGCCATGCCTTTATACGGCACGTGCACCATGTCGATTTTCGCTAACGTCTTGAAGAGCTCGACCGTGAGGTGGCTCGGCGAGCCGCTGCCTGCGGACGCGTAGACGAGCTGTCCCGGCTTTGAGCGCGCATGCGCGATGAGCTCGCCCAGCGTGCGTGCGGGCACTGCGGGGTGTACCACGACGAGATTGGGGCCTGAAGCGATGAGCGTAACGGGCGCAAAGTCCCGGAGAAGATCGTACGGAAGCTTCGGATACAGGCTCACGTTGATTGCCGCGCCGCCAGTCGTCACGAGCAGCGTATACCCGTCGGGCTGAGACTTTGCGGCGAGCTCGGTGCCGAGAATCTGGTTTCCGCCGCCGCGATTGTCGATGACGACCGGCTGTTTCCACGATTCCGTCAGCTTCGGTCCGATCAGACGCGTCAGGAAATCGGCGGGGCCACCCGCGGCGAACGGAATAATCACGCGCACCGGGCGCGCGGGGAATTCCTGTGCCATTGCACCGACCGCGCACAGCAGGAGCAGGGACGCGCCTGCGGCTGCGGCTGCGGCTCTAGATAACACTCCAGGCTCCATCGATCGGCATATCCGCGCCGCTGATATTGCCTGCGGCATCACTGCACAGAAAAAGACCCAGCGCGGCGACTTCGGCGGGCATGATCACACGCCGGCTGGGCTGACGGATTTGCAGCATGTCCGCGATCGCCTCATCTCGCGTAGCGCCTTCGGTTACCTTGCGCGCGATCTGGCGTTCGCAGTTCGGCGTGAGCACAAGACCGGGCGAGATCGCGTTGCACGTGACGCCGGTCTGCGCTGTCTCCAGCGCAACGGCGCGGGTGATGCCGACCATCGCATGCTTTGTCGTCACGTAGTCGACGCGGTCGGGCACGACGTTCGTCGCATGAATCGAGGCCATGTTGATGATGCGGCCCCAGTTGCGCTGCTTCATCCCGGGCAACGTCAGCCGGATGGTGTGGAAGGCAGCGGATAAATTAACCGCGAGTGCGCGATCCCATTTGTCTACGGGGAATTCTTCGATCGGTGCGTAGTGACGCGTCACCGCGTTGTTGACGAGAATGTCGATGCCGCCAAAGCGTTCCTGCGCGGCAGTGACCATTGCTTCGATCTCGCCTAGCACGCCGACGTCCGCGTCGTGGTAGAGCACGCGGGCGCCAAGTCCTTCAAGGCGTGCGCACAGCGCCGAAATTGTTCTGCTGTCTCCGAGGCCGTTCACGACGACGTTGCAGCCACTTTGCGCAAATGCCGTGGCGAAGGCTTCGCCGATCCCTGCCGTGGAGCCGGTAACCAGGGCGGTCTTGCCGCTGAGGCTCACCGGCGTGGCT
>JBKJPI010000471.1:0-6544 GCA_046595235.1 Burkholderiales bacterium
CTCCAGTTCCTCGAGCAGCACACACAAGTAGAAAGTTACGAGCTCTTCACCAATCTCACGATTCCGAAGCCCGAGACGGTCGAACGCCTTGCGGACCTCCGGAAATTGAAGCACATGACCGTCAGCGTATACGGTCACGATCGCGACACCTTCATCGCAATTGCAGGCGGCACTGAAAAGCTTTACGGCCGGCTCCTGGCGAACCTGGAGGCACTGCTTCGAACGCATACGCGTGCCTCTTACGAGCTCGCCATAGGCCTGCGTTCCACACGCAGGCAGGCGAAGGGTTCAGGCAGCGAGCTCATGACGCTGATCGACCGCTTTCGGAAAAGCGGAGTCGACATCTGGGTATCTCCGGGCGTCTACAACAACTGGGGCGGCAAAATCACCCAGGCGGATGTCGCCGGGCTCGACATGCACATCAACTCGACCGCGACGACGTATAAGTATGGCGCGTGCGAGAAGCTTTTCAACAGCGTGCAGGTGACGGCGAGCGGGGTCGTCAACGCGTGCGCGTGCCGCGACGTCGACGCAACCCTGCAAATCGGAGATGTGCACACGACGCCGCTTGCGGACATCGTGTCACCCGAAAACCCGCGGTATATGGGCATCATCGAGCAGCAGCAGCGCGGCGAATTTGCGGCGATCTGCAGGAGCTGCGACTTCTACAAGAGCATCTACCACCACCGAAAACACTATCGCCGTGACGGCATTGCCGTCATGACCCTCAGCGATTTTAAACATCAGCTCGCTGAGCGTCGCGCAAAAGCGAATGGTTTGAAAATGGATTCGGGCTCCCCCCCGCCGGGATGACGCCGGTAGGGAGCCGAAGGAAGTCCGGTCTTGAAGTGCGCTACTGCCGCGCTTTAGCTGGGGCGCGCACTTCGATATCGGCCCACTTCGCGAGGTCTTTGTGGATCCTGGCGACCCTTTCGATCTGGCCTTTGGCGGGGAAGCGCTCGTAGAAACCGTCGGAGCGGAACTCGCGCTGCTTCTCAGTCCACGGCGTCAGCCTTTCTTCCCAGCGCTTCACGCGGCCGTCCGCAGGATCGCTGTCGGAGCGCACGAGATCCGCACATACGCGAACCATGGCCTTGATCGTCACCGGCTTGGTGACCATGTAGCCGTCTTCGCCCCAGCTTTCTTTGAGAACGCGCTGAGCTGCTTTGAAAAAATCGCGGATCATCCCGTAATACTTCTCGCCTTCGCGATAAGTGTTCGTAACCTGCCGGATTTTCTTCCAGTCGGCGCTGACCCACCGGTGCAGTTCGTTAAATAGCTCGGCCTGGAGTATCCACTTGTCCTGCTGGCTGCGGCCGCCGAGCCGATTTATGCGGTACTGCAGGGGACTGTCGTCCTCACTGTAAAGGTCTTCGACCAGCCGCGCGGCGAACCGCCGGTCGGGATCGGCCCAGGAAACGCGCTCGTACAGGTCGACGAGGTGGCTTTTGTTGATCCGCGTCGGCGTCGAGTTGATGATGACGAACATCTCGGCCGCGAAATCCTCGCTCTTCCCGTCGAAAATAATGCACGGCACGTTGATCGTGGCGGCCTCGGACGGGTGCTCCTTCAGATAGAAGCGCAGTGCGGCAAGCCGGTGCTGACCGTCGATGATGAGGTAGCGTGAACTGGGTTCCTGGAGGTTCCCGATCTGATCGCTGTTCGTTGCGGAGAAGCGCAGGGTCTCGGCTGTGAAAAGCAGGACCGTTCCGGGAATCGGCGGCTGGCTCACCGCCATTTCATAGAAATTGCGCAGGGCCCGCACCTTGGCGCGGGACAGCTGGCGCTGAAACGCTTCATCCGTGCGTTCGACGCGCGCGATGAACTGTGCAATTTCATCGTTCTGAGGGACGGTATGGGGGGCGATTTCTTCCCCTTCCCCATAGAACCGGCTGATGAACCGGACCTTGTCCAGAACGTCCTTGGCAGGGTAACTGGCGAAATAAAAGACGCCGTCCTTCTGCCGTATCCGCGTGGCTAGCATCGTTCCTGTCTCCCGGCTTCTATTTTTATGCCTGCGACATTTCGGAGCTTGGTGCTCGGCCACATTCTAGCCGCGGTACCCCGAGAAGGCGAGAAAAAAGGCTGAGCTTAGTTCCCTAGCTCGCGGATTTGTATGCTTTGCGCCCCTGCGGAACGCGGCGTAAAGCCCGCTTCGAACAGGGCGTTACGCGCGGACCAGAGGCAGTGCAGAGTAGCGGGCGCCGAGCGCTGCCTGCGGATCCACCCCCCACCAGCGCTGCAGCACGGTGGCATAAAGCTGCCTGAAGTCGACGGCATGCGCCAGGTTACCGTTGCCATCGAGCTGAGCCAGTGCCGGCGCCTCGCCGTACATCCCGCCGACTACGCGGCCGCCGAGGACAAAGTGCGCGCTCGAGGTGCCGTGATCGGTTCCGCCGCTCTGGTTCTCGCGCGGGCGGCGGCCAAACTCTGCGTAGGTCGCGATGAGCGTCGATTGCCAGCGCCCCGTCTCTACCAGGGCACCTTTGAGGGCGACGAGGCCGTCAGCGAGGTCTTTCAGCAGGCGCGCCTGCGTTGCGGCCTGGCCGCTGTGCGTGTCGAACCCATTGAGCGACACCTTGATAACGGCTACGCCGGCCTTCGTGGCCACCACCTGGGCCGCGGTTCGCACCGCGCTACCGAAGGCAGTATTGGGAAAAGTCGTCGCGAATGTGTGCTCGCCGGTCATGGTCGAGGCGGCCTGCACGATGTCAGCCTCGACCCTGAAGATGTGCCTGAGCGCGCCGGACTGCGCCTGCCCGCCTGTGCCGGCGAGCCGCGCCTGTTTGATGAACTGGTCGGGGTTGCTGAGCGCTATTGCACGGGTCGCCGGTCCTGACAATGGGCCGAGCTCCGCGCCACCGACCACGACGCCGTCCGCAGCATAGGAACGCGGCGCCGGCGCCGATGCGAATGCGCGCCCGAGCCAGCCATCACGCAGATACTCGTTACTGTGAGACGCCGTGTCCCAGATCTCGATCGACCGAAAGTGAGAGAGATTCGCGTTCGGGTAGCCGAGACCCTGGACGACCGCGAGCTCGCGCTTTTCCCATAGCGGCATGAGCGGCTGAAGCGATGAATGAAGCCCGCTCGTCGCGTCGAGCTGGAGTACCTGATCGCGTGCGATGCCCAGGCGCGGCCGCAGCGCGTAGTACTCCGGAGACGCGTAGGGAACGACCGTATTGAGACCGTCGTTGCCGCCTTTCAGCTCCACCAGTATGAGGAGATTGCCGTAGTCGGCGCTCGCCGCGGCGAACGCCGGGTGCGGCACGATTGCGGCGACACCCGCAGCGCCTACGGTTTTTAAAAAATCACGCTTGTTCATCGCACCCTCTCATGCGAGCCTAAATGGCCGCAGTGTCACTTGAGCTGATACACCGCGTCCTGCGTGAGCAGGCGCAGAGCTTTCAAACCTTCGACTTCGGGGGGCACGGGCTGGGCAGGCGCTGCCGCCAGAATCACGCGCTGCACCGCGTCGCTCGGGCGAGGGGGAATCTCCGCAAGCCACTGCTTCGCGTTGAATCGCACCTCTGCCATCGCACGCGCAGCGCGCTCGCGACCGTTATCGACGGCGGCGATGCCCTTCATGTTCATTTGCGCGGCTGGCGTTGCGGCTCGCACGTCTTCATCGCGGAACATGCGTTCGAGGAACTGTTTCCGGGCAAGAAGGGTGCTCGAATTGATCCACGCGTCCCCCCCGGGCCAGCCCTTCACGTTCGGCGGCGCGAAAAGATTCTGGCCGAGCTGCGTGACGGTAAAAGCGAAGGGCAGCATCTCGCCGGTGCTGAAGCGGAACTGGCGCAAGGTGCCCACCACGAGCTCGACCGGCGACTTGACCAGTGCTGCGCGATTCGCCGATGCGTAAAAAGCGTTCACCGTGAGCAGCGCTCGCAGCGCGACCTGAATTTCGTAGCCGCTGTCGCGAAAGCGCGCTGCGATGCGCTTCACCTGCGTGGGCTCGGGCGTGGGGGAAACGAACTCGCGCCAGAGCTTCTCCACGATGTGCTCCGCCGTTCGCGGGTGCGCAAGCAGCGTTCTCAGGACGTCGTCACCGGTGAGATTGCCGCTGCGTCCGAGCAGGGTTTTTACCCCGTCGTCGTGCTGCTGCGCGCGAAAAAGATACTCGCCCCGATCAAGATCGACACTCCAGCCCGTGAACGCGCGCGCCGCTTCCTTCACATCCTGTTCCGAGTAATGCCCTTCGCCGAGTGTGAAAAGCTCCATCACCTCCCGTGCGAAGTTCTCGTTCGGCTGCGCTTTTCGATTCGAAGCGTTGTCGAGATAAATAACCATCGCCGGATCGCGCGCGACTTCATGCAGCATGGCGCCGAAGTTGCCGGTCGCATGGCGGCGCAGAAGCGCATTCTGGCGGTGCATGAGCTGCGGTGCGCGCACTTTCTGGTCGCTGGACACGAAGTGGTTGTGCCAGAAAAGCGTCATCCTTTCGGTGAGCGGGGATGGCGTAACGCGCATCTCTTCCAGCCACCACGAACGCAGCTCAAGGCCTTTTTCGCGCCGGTCCCGCTGCAGTGCCTGACGTTCCTCCGCCGTCGCTTCGCGCGAGAGGCGCGGCCAGTGGAAAGGCTCTGCGGTCCATGCCGGCGCAGGCGTCACGGGCGTGCTGCGCGTCGTCGCGAGGAGCCGGCCTGCCGCTTCGTCTCGCGTAAGGCGCGCGTAACTTTCGATCTCGGCAGGACTCGCGGCAAAGCTCGTGCGGTTCAGCAAATGGCGGGCATCGTCCAGACCGATGGGGTTGGCGCCGGCTGCCGTGATCCACAGCGCTGCGGCGAGTGCACTTACCCGACCGCGTGCCCGGCTCCAGCGATAACGGATCACGTTCGTCGCCATCGACTTCTCTCCCGCCCTTGCAGCGACTGTGAGCACGCGTGCCGCTACTGTTGCGAACGGCGCTGGTAGAGCTCCCGGTTCGCCTTGTCCAGGTCGCGGTGAAGCGCCTTACGCTCATCGTCGTTGAGACGCTCACGCCGCTCGGCCTGATCAGGACGGCGGTCCGGGCGCGCCTCGCGCGGCTGCTGCGCACCCTGAGCGGCTGAACCGCGCTCAGGCCGCTCGCCGCCATCGCGTCCTTTCGGCGCCTGGGCGTATAAATCACCCAGTGGAGACCACGCTGCGCCAGCCGGGAGGGTCGTGAACCCCGCAGCCAGTGCAATGGCGAAAAAAAGCGCTCTCATCCTCAAAGCTTTTTGCCTCTAGTAGCGCCCGAAGGCGTGGGAGTCACGATTATAGGACCCGTAACGCCGCTCGCCATCGTGTTTCTGGCGGTAGACATCCCTCGACAGATGGTCGAGCCGCGCGTGCAGCTCCTCGCGTTCGCGCCCTGAGAAGTGTCCGTCAGCGCGAAAGTAATACTCTGTCCGCTGGATCTCGCGTAACTCGTGCTGCAGGCGGTGAAACTCGCGCGGGCTCAGTTCCCCCGTACGAACCCCCTGCTCGATGCGCTGCTCGATGCGATGCTGTCGCTCGTGGACACCGGCGTCGCGTTGACCGTGGTCCGCTATCGCCGGCATAGCGCCGAAAAGCAGCACTGCCATGCTCGCTCCGATCAGCTTTTTCATGCGCACTTCTCCTCTCACTTTCTCTATCTGATGGGTATGAAAATGTTCGGTATCACGATATGCACGCCCGGTGCGGGCGCATAGACCGGTTGCGGCGGGTAATACGCAGGCGCGGCATAGACGGGCGGCGGCGCGTAGTACGGCTGCGGCGGGTAGTAGTACTGATTTGAATATGTGTAGGGATAGCTTCCAGCATAGTGACGATGACGATGCTGATGTCGCCATTCGGAATGGTGGCGATCCCGGTCCCAGCCATGATGATGGCGGTATCCATACCGATATCCGTCACCCCCGTTCGCCGACGCAGGCGCGGCCACGGCGAGCGCCGCTGCGACGAAGATGCCTTTGAGTCCGTGCATGACCGCTCTCCTTGATCGTCGAGCCCGAAGGCCCGGCTCACGCATTGGTTCACGTTTACCGCGGAAGGAATCGTATGCTCGTTCGACCGGGCCAGGCATGGGCCGTGCGCGCTCTTTTGTAACATTTTGTTTCCGGGCCGCACCGCGCAACAAAGTCTTACAAACCGCTGGAATCAGCAGAGCCAAGCCGCTAGGATGCCGCCATGCCAGAGAACAAGACCAAAGTGCTGGTGGTGGATGACGATGGGCGACTGCGCGATCTCCTGAGCCGCTACCTGGGCGAACAGGGCTATAACGTGCGCACCGTTTCGAATTCGACGGAAATGAACAGGCAACTCGCGCGTGAGCGATACGATCTGATGATTCTCGACCTCATGCTGCCCGGAGAGGATGGCCTTTCGATCTGCCGGCGCCTCCGGGGCGGCAACGAGGACATGCCGATCATCATGCTCACTGCGAAAGGCGACGATGTGGACCGCATCGTCGGCCTCGAGGTCGGCGCCGACGATTACCTGGCGAAGCCTTTCAATCCCCGCGAGCTGGTTGCGCGCATCCAGGCGGTGCTGCGCCGCCGGCCGGCGCCGGCACCCCCGGGCGCGCCAAGCACCG
>JBKJPI010000594.1:0-8371 GCA_046595235.1 Burkholderiales bacterium
CAGAAAAGTATTGTTGTTAATGTCCCAGAGCGTATTGATCGCATTGGGCGCACCGATCGCGCTCGAGGCCACCGAAAACTCCACAATCGTCTTGTCAGCCGAATAGCCGAAGGAAACCGTAGCCCCCGACACGAGCGTCTGACCGTCCGCGCCGGTGTACAGGCGCGGGGTGCCTGTGGCATCGAAGTTGATGTTGTACTCGGCGCCGCCGGCAAAACCCCAGATCTTGTACCCGGTTGCGGTGTTCTGATCGGTGTTCAGCCACGTGGTCGTCCCGCCCCCGATTGCCGTGGGGGCTTGGAGCGCGAAGACATAGGATCCACCGGTCGCCTTGGCGTAGATGTCATAGCCCGACGTGCTGAGGTTGCTGTCGATCTGATCGGCAGCCGTCCAGTCAGCGAGGCTGCCATCGAGCGTGATCGAGCCGACGACGGGCGCGGCGAATTCCACCGCAATCGCGCTGCCGTTCACTGTTATGGTTCCGTGGTCGTTCTCTGCACGCAGCGCCGACAAGTCATTCGCGCTTAAGTCCTGGCCGAGCACGAGGCTCGCGAAGATGGCGCCCTCGTCGCCCGGTGAATCGATTGCATTGACGCGTGCATCGATGGCGTGCCCAAGCTCCTCGATGAGGACGGCCGTGATCGCAGAAGGTGTCGACTGGGAAGCGGCTACAAACTGACTCGAAAGATAAATAGTGTCACTGGCGAGGTCATAGGCGGATCTTGCGCCGTGGAGTACCGCCTCGTCGACCAGCACGAGTTGGGGCCATCCGTCGCGCCCGAAAGTCGCAACCGCCGCCGTCACGGCCGCACCGGAAACGCCGAACGCGGTCACTGCCGCGGCATCGGCAGCCCCGCCGCTCACGAAGTCACGCACGGCCGTCTGGGCGCTCTCGAAGGTCGAGGCGACGAAAGCGCTGGTCTCATGGCCTGCGGTCGTCACGGTAGCACCAAGCGCAGTGCCGCTGACGAAATCACGCACCGCTGTCTCGGAGTCGAATAACGATGAAGCGAAGCGGCTATCCACGTCGCCCGTTTTTGACTTGGTATGTTTCATGCGGCACCCGCTCCTGTTTCAGCGCAGTCCCGAACGATCATTCGACGAGGCTTTGCGCAGCTTCGCGACCATCGCACTTTTGCTGCCGACGCGCCGTGTCACACGTCACATCTCACACGGATTAGCGTTTCCTTCGTTGCGGCATTAATTCCAGTGATCACTTGCGCCATGCGCTTTGATATCAGCCAGCGTCATGCCGAAGCGAGTGTTGAGGGCCGTGCAGAGTGTGGAAAATCGCACAACAAGGCTGATTTAATGCGCGCGGTGGTCGCGCAGATACCGCTGACGAGCGTTCAGCCGTGCAATGGCAGGCGAACTAACGCTGCGAAACTCAGCGCTCCGTCAAAGCCCGTTCTCTGGCGCGATTGATGGGTTTTGCGAGATAGTGAAGAACCGACCGCTTGCCGGTTATCACATCGACCGAGGCCAGCATCCCCGGGCTGATTGACAGCTTCTTGCCGTAATAATCCACGGTATTCGAATTGGTCAGCACGTGCGCAATGTAATAGGGCTCGCCCTGCTGCGGGACGGTCGAATCCGCGGAGACGAGCTGAATCTTGCCTTCGAGCCCAGCGAAGATACTGTAGTCGTACGCCGTTATTTTCACGATCGCTCGCTGCCCGGGGTGCACGAAGGCGATGTCTGCGGGGCGAAGACGCGTCTCGATGAGGAGGCGGTCCTCAACCGGTACCATTTCGATCATCGGGCTGCCGGGCTGCACCACGCCGCCGACGGTGCGGTTCGGGATTGTCTTCACGATGCCGTCCATCGGCGCTCGTACAATTGTTCGAGTTGCACGATCTTCCAGCGCCGGCATCTGCTCGGAGATTTTCGCGAGCTCGCCTTGTGCCTGCGCGAGCTCTGCGCCCGCCTGTGCGCGGAAACTTGCGTCGACGTCCGCGACCTTGCTGCGGGCCTCACCAATGGAAGCTTCCACGCGCGGAATCGAGAGCCGCGCCTGCTCGAGCTCTGCGCGGGTACGCGTCTGCTCGCGCTCCAGTCGCAACACCTCTACTTCGGAAACAATGCCTCTTTTTACCAGCGGGGCGGTAATCGTCACTTCGCGCTCCACCAGCACGAGTTGTTCGGCGAGGCGTTCGGCCCGCGAGCGAAGTTCTTTCAGCTCGCTTTCGCGCTGAATGAGCTGCTGCCTCAACACCTGCGTTTTTGCTGCATGCTCAGCAGAGCGGGCGCGATAGAGCGACGTTTCACGCCCGGCGACATCCGGGCTGGCCTTGGTCACATCGCCCGGCATGCTGAAGGTGCTGCGTTGAGCTTCCGCGCTGAGACGGGCGATTTTCGCCTTGAGTGTCGTCCCGCTCTGCTCGGTTTCCTTGAATGCAGCTTCGAACCGCGTAGGATCGATGCGCATGAGCGGATCGCCTTTTTTCACGACATCGCCTTCGCGCACCAGAACTTCAGCAATGATGCCGCCTTCCAGATTGGTAATTACCTGGACCTGGCTTTGGGTGATGACGCGGCCATCGCCGCGGGCGACCTCCTCGATCTCGAAGAACGCAGCCCACGCGATCGCAATGACCACGAAGGCGACGACGCAGCCCAGCAGCACGTGCGGAAGCCGTCGGTCCCGCAGATCCTGCGCCTGGATACGGTCCGACAACCACCCGGCAAGTGTCGGCTTGGCCGGAGGTGGCGCATTTCGCACCGGCACGGCGTTCTGATTCGTATCCGGCGTCATATGGCTTTACGCACACGGCCCTGCGCGAGGGCCTGCAGGACTTCCGTCTTGGGACCTGCCGCAACGACCCGTCCGCTGTCCATGACGATAAGGTGATTCACGAGCGTCAGCATCGATTCTCGATGGGTCACGACGATGAGCGTGCGGCCCTCGAGAACCCCCGCAAGACGCGCTTTGAAGTGCTCCTCACTGCCCGTGTCCATCGCAGAGGTCGGCTCGTCCAGGAGCAGCACGGGCGGATCCGTAAGCAGCGCACGCGCAAGCGCGACCGCCTGCTTTTGCCCGCCGGAAAGGCCGTTGCCGCGCTCACCGACAGGCATGTCGAATCCCTGCGGATGGCGATTCAGATGCTCGTCGAGACCTACGAGCTGCACTGCACGCAGCATCGTCGCATCATCAGTCTCAGCCGCCCCCATCGTGAGGTTTTGCCGAACGGTGCCTTCGAACAGGATCACCTCCTGCGGCATGTATCCGATGTTGCGGCGGAGGTCCGATGGATCGATCTGACGCGCGTCGATCCCATCAATTAGCACGTTGCCGGCCTGGGGGTGGTGTAATCCGATGAGGAGCTTCGACAGCGTGCTCTTCCCCGAGCCCATGCGGCCAACGATACCCACGCGCATCCCGGGCGTAATCGCGATCGTTGCCTCTCGCAGCGCATCCGTCTGCTGTCCGGGGTAACGAAACGTCACCGCCCGAAAGTCGATGCGGCCTTCGAGCCGCGGCCGGCTGATGAACGTCTTGCCGGGCTCTCGCTCGACCGGCGCCTCCATGATCTTGTTGAGTGCGCTCAGTGCAGTAGTCGCTGTGTGGTAACGGGTCAGCAGCCCGGCAAGCTGCGTTAAAGGCGCCAGCGCGCGTCCGGCAATGATCGTGCACGCGATCAGCGCGCCGAGCGTGAGCCTTCCGTCCGCGGCCTGATAGGCGCCGATGATGAGCACCGTCACACCGGTCGCCGCCTGGACCCAGCCGGTGAAGTGCAGAGCGAACGCGGATAGCAGTCGCGCCGTCAGGCTCTCACGAGCGACATAGTCGACGAGGCCTTCCCATTTTCGCTGCAGCTGGGATGCGGCATTGAGGTGCTTCACGTGCTCGATCGCCGCGAGCGTTTCGATGACCGTAGAGTATTTCGCTTCTGTAGCGGCAAAGCTTCGGCGGATGTGGTCCCGCAGTGCAGGCTGAAGGAGAAGCCCGACGATGAGAACCACGGGTATCGCGACGATCAGCGGAAATACCATCCAGAAACCGCCGATCCACAGAATCACTGCAAGAAACAAAAGCACGAACGGAAGATCGATGATGGAGGCCAACGTCGCCGAGGTGAAAAACTCGCGGAGCGATTCGAACTCACGCAGGTTGTTCGCGAGTGAGCCCACCGGTTGCCGCGGTTGATCGAGCTTCAGATCCATGACGCGCGCGAAAAGCGTCGAAGAGAGCGCAAGGTCCGCCCTGCGTCCGATGACATCGATGAAATAGCCGCGAAGGATCTTGAGCAGCAGATCGAAAAACAGCACGACGACCATGCCAATTGCGAGGACCCACAGCGTTTCCATCGCGTTGTTTGGAACGACGCGGTCATACACGTTCATGAAGAAGAGCGGCGAGGCCAGCGCAAACAAGTTGATGAGCACCGTGGCGAATGCGACCTCGACATACGTCGGCACTTCACGCCGTAACGTTCCCCAGAACCAATGGTGAGTGTCTGCGATGCGCTCGCTTCCAGTCCCTGCGGAAAAGCGCTGCATTTTCGTGAGCACGATCGCGCTGCCCGTGTAGCCCTCCTCCAGTTCGCTCAGCGCGACTTCCCGCGGTGTATCCGAAAGCTCGGGAACCAGGATGCGCGCGTGGTCGTCTTCGCGCTCGAGCATGAGGCAGGCAGTGCCATCGGCAAGCGGTAGAACTGCGGGGAGGTGCTCGCGACGAATTTCCTTGAGAGAAGTGCGCACCAGCCGTGCGCTTAAGCCGGCGCGCTCTGCCGCACGTTCGACAAGTGCCGGCGTCAGACGGCCAGCGTCGAGCGGCAGACCTGCCGTTAATGCCTCCGGCGTAATCGACACGCCATAAAGCCGCGCCGCTGCGACCAGGCAATTTGCGATGGGATCGTTCGCGCTCATCGCACGTCAGTGCCCAGTGGCAAGCCGAGTCCGAAACCTTCCGGCAGACGCGCGTCGAGCCGCAGCGCGAGGCACCCGTTCGATGCCCTGGTCCCGTCCTCGCACGCGCGAAGGGACGCGTCCGAAACCAGCTCGCCGGGGCGCGCACCCTCGGCGACCAAACCCAGCGCGAGCACGAGTCGCCCCTGACTTGCGAGGACGCGTAGCTCGTCGGTCGTGACGGCCGCGCGTGCAGCAACGTAGCCGCTCAAGGCATTGAATCGTTCGTTTTCGGCATTCAGCACGTCGAGGAGCGAGCGCTGTCCGAGCTGAAACTGAAGACGGTATCCGTCGGCAACGTCAGAGCTTGCGCGCGCATATTGAGCAACCTGCGGCAAGCGCATCCGATCGACGAGCAAAGCCTCCCATGCCTGACGCACGTCGCGTGCAACGTCGTTCCGGACGCGCGCAAGCTCTGAAAGCGCCTCCTCGATGCGTGCTTCCGTTTCGCGCACCCGTTCGCTGTCACCGAATCCCCGAAAAAAATTGTAGCGAAGCCGCAGCATCGCGTACTGGTCCTGGTTCGCACCGGCAATCCCATCGAGATCGCGATTACGCGCGGCCCCCGCTTCGAGCGTAAGCCGCGGCATCGCGAGCCTCGCGCGGGCGCTTTCCCGATCGTACTGCGCGGCGTCTACCTCTTTGGCGGCCGCCTTCACCCCGGGATGGCCCGTAATCGCCTCATTCACCGCCTGCTCCTCCCGCAGCGGCAGCTCCGGCTCAAGGCTCGGCGGCGCAGCCAGCGCGCCGGGCGGTCGCCCGGTCAGATGCCGGAAAGCCGCTTCTGCCTGCGCCAGTTGCCCGGCGAGCTGGTCGGCGGAGGACGCCGCGAGTGCGCGCCGGGCTTCGGCCTGAACCACGTCGATTCGGCGGCCACGGCCGGCATCGGCTAGCGCGCTCACATCGGATAACGTGCGCTCGTGCGCGCCGGTGTTTTCCCGCGCGATGGCGAGCTGTTCCCGCAGCCGCCGCACTTCGACGAACGCCTGCGCCGTGCGTAAGGCGACCTCTTCCACTGTATCGAGCACATTGAATTCGGCGCCTTCCGCGCGTGCTGCGAATCGCCGGACTTGCCCGCCGGCGGCGCCGCCGTCGAAAATGAGCTGGGTCGCGTTCAGTTCGGACTCGCGCCGTCTCAGTGAGACCTCGTCGCCAAACGCACGCGTCGACACGTTTCGGCTTCGCTCGCGTCCCTGTCCGATCGATCCGTTCAAAGCCGGCAGGAGCTCGGCGCGCGCCTGTCCCACCTGCGCACGCACGGCATCGCGCCGGTGTTGAGCCGCCTGTATCGCCGGAAAGCGCTCGATCGCAGCTGCGACAGCCTCGCGGAGAGTTTCGGCGGCGGCGGCCTGCCCGCTGTGAACCGGGACGCAGGCGAGGAGAGCCAGAAAAGGCAAAGAATACTTACGCAAGCGCTTTGGAGGCTCGATTCGTGTAGGCGTCGCAGCAGGCATCCCTGGCGACCTACAGAAGCGTTGCCTTCGACGGGAGAGAATTCTACCCCATCTAACTCTCTGACCTGCCGGGAGAAATAGCGCTACTACCGCCGCACCACACGTTCCGCGTGGCGGTCGATCATCCAACCGGCCCCGTGCGTCACAGCCATCAAGGCGGCGCCCCAGAGAATTGTCGCCACGAGCACCGCGGCGCCATCCGATGCATACACCAAGGACAGAATAATCATGAAGAGCAAATTGACCCAACCCAATGCCCGGATTTTGTCAGCGCGGCCCCTCAGACGCATGCTGTCGACCCATGCCATCACGGCCCCCCGTAAATTACCCTCTATTCATCCGATGGTAATTCAGGCGGGATAGAGTCAGAGGCATTGTGCCGCAGATCGAGCGCCGGTCGCTAACACTATTTCTTCGCCGGCGCCGGCGCCAGTCGAGGCCCAGCGTTCGAGACCGGCTCGCCTTTGCCTGACGCTTCTCGCTTCCGACGCGCTTCGATCACGCGTTCGCGCGCTTTCTGCAGGCACTCGATCTCTGCCTTGTCGCTCAATTGGTCGCAACGTTGGAGCGGCTTTTTTCGGGCTGCATCAGCTTCCGCCACATCAGCGCTATGTGTAAGCGGCGACACCAGGGTAAGCAGCACAGCCACGGCGAGGGGAGCTAGGGCTTCAAACATGAGCGTCCGAATACGGTTGAGTCACTCTTCGAGGCAATGACTGTGCCGCGGCCCCGCAACACCGGCGCAGCAGTCGGGCGCGCCGCGGTCGATCAGGCTGACGGTTCCTCGAGGCCCACGCGATCGCCTGCGGCGGAGGGCGAAGTGCGAGCGTCCCTGCCCTGCAAACTAACATCCGGACGCGGCAGCTCCACGGTGAATGTGGAGCCTTTGCCTGTGCCTTCGCTCGTGGCTCTTACTGTGCCGCCATGCAACTCAGTGAGGTGACGCACGAGCGCGAGACCGATGCCCAGACCGCCGTGACGCCGTGTGGCCGAGGTATCAGCCTGCGAGAAACGGTCGAACACATGCGGCAGAAACTCAGCATCGATACCCGCGCCTGAATCGGTAACCGCGAAGCTTACTATCGTGTCGAATACGGTCACACTCGCGCGCACATCCCCGCCTTCCGGCGTGAATTTGACCGCGTTCGAAAGGAGGTTTACGACAATCTGCTGCAGCCGCGCTGTGTCGCCTTCGAGCGCGGCCTGCGGCGCCTCCGGCTTGAATTCGATCGTGATCCGTTTCGAGACTGCTGAAGGCCTGACGACCTCGAGCGCGCTGTGTATGACTTCGACGAGGTCCACCGGCATGCGTTCGATTTTCAACTTCCCGCTAATGATCCGCGTCGTGTCGAGAAGGTCATCGATGAGACGTGCCTGATGATCGACATTGCGTTTGATCGCCTGCGTCGCGCGCTCGATGAGCTCCGCGTCCGGCGCCTTGGCGCTGCCCAGAAGGAAACCCCAGCCGCGCAGCGCATTCAATGGCGAGCGGAGCTCATGCGACACGATCGCGAGGAATTCGTCTTTGGCGCGGTTCGCGCGCTCGGCTTCGAGGCGCAGGCGCTGCTCTGCGAGCATCAGATTTTCGCGTTCGAGCTCGGCAATCTTTCGTTCGGTAATATCAGTGCTCACCACGATGACGCCGGTTACGGCATCCGCTACGTTACGCAGCGGCGACTTCGTCGCGAGGTACGTGCGCCGCCCGTCCGGTGTGTCGATAATTTCCTCGACCCGCTCGACGTTTCCCGCAGACATGATCGCGCGGTCGCTATCGCAAATGCGCTGCGCGAGCGCGGCGTCGGACACCAGCTCGGGAACCTTGCGCCCGACGATGTCCGCTTCACTGCGGCCCATCGCATTAACGAACGCCGGGTTCGCCATGACGACTCGGCCTTCAGTGTCTTTGACGACGATCAGATCCGGCGTGCCTTCGGCGAGGCCGCGTAGGAGCGCGCTGCTCTCGTGAAGCGCGACATTCGCACGCTCTAACGCCGCGGTGCGCTCGTGCA
>JBKJPI010000611.1:0-6869 GCA_046595235.1 Burkholderiales bacterium
GCCTGAAGTGCAGAAGAGCAACGAAGAACCGGATGGACGCAACGATCAGATCTTTCGTTGCAGTTTCAGGCTCGAATCGGGGGGCTTGGCCCGCGATTCAGTTCAAATTGGTAGTTCCGGCGCAAAGTAGGGGTTCACTTTGCGACGTAGGGTTATCGACGCAAAGTAGGGGTGCACTTTGCGACGTGGCTACGTCCTGATCGTCGTCGAGGTGTCCTCTTCGATCATCGCCATCAGCGTTTTCGATTTGAACTCGCGCGCGTAGAGAACGTAAATCACCCAGGCGGTCGCGGCAATCATGAGCCACGGATGAAGAAACCACGCGAGCGCGGCGAGGCCGAAATAGTACGCGCGTACCCCATTGTTGAAGTTGGTCCCGGCATAGGAGGTGATGCGCGCGATGCGATTGATTACCGGCGCATACTGCTCCGGGTTGTCCTTGGGCTTCGGCGGCGCGGCGCCAATCAGCGTGGAGCAGTGTCCAAGCTGTCGGATAGCCCACGTGAATTTGAAGAACGCGTAGGTGAAGATCACGACCAGCAACAGGATCTTGATCTCGAGAAGCCGCGCTGAGGCCTTCATGGTGAAGGGAAGTCCGGACACGACGTCGAGCGCCTGCTGCACATATCCGGTCAGCGCGATCAGCGCACCCAGCATGAGCATCGTGGTCGAGGCGAAGAACTGCGAGCTTCGCGTCAGCGTGCGCATTATGTTCACGTCGGTCATGCGGTTGTCGCGCTCGATCATGCGCAGCATCCATTCACGCCTGAACGCATCCATCGTGTTGTGGAGGCTCGGCACCCGACGTGCGTAACGTTCGGCGAAAAGGGCATATCCAGTCCAGCCGCCGATGAAAAAAGCGAGTGCCACGAAGTCGAGCCAGGTCGCGCTGAGCTCCTGAAGCAGTGTCATTGTTGTTTTTCCGATTCGCTTCGTGCTGAGCCTGGAGCCTGTTATGGAGCTAGACGAACAACGTCAAAACCCCGGTGTAGCCGTACAGCCGGTTGTGCGAGATTTCTCCGTTGCAGAAAAAGCCCACCAGCGGAAAATCACCGAGGGCCGAGCGAATCATCCGGAGCTCTTCGGAGTTGGGGCCGAATAGACTCGCGCCCCGTCCGAGGCACGAGTAGTAGACGGCGCCGCGCGGCGGCGCGTAAAGACCCTGCTTGATGCTGTCGAGCATCCGCGTCATGTCGTCCTGCGCCGTCTGCGCATCTCTCCGGCAGAACATGACGCTCGCGCCCGCCTGAACGATCTCGCCGATCGCGACGAGCTTGTTCGTGGGATCGATTCCGACCAGGTTCCGAACGATATAGTCGCCGGTATCGCTTCCGGGAATAGCGATGCCGACAAAAACGTGACCGCCGATACGCTCGACGTCACTTCCAATCGTTTCGCCGATATCTTCGAGGAAAACTTCGAGGGCCGGCCGGCCGTCCAGCGTCACCATGATGTTGCGCTGGCAGCTCGTCACCTTGTGTTTCGGACCGACCGGCGTGCAGCCCTGGGTGAGCCGGGTTGCTATGGTCACCGTGTCGGCGAACGCGACACCTGAGATGCCGCCGTCCAGCACGCGGTCCGCGATCTGAAGGTTCTGCTGGCGCGAGCTCGTGAGGCCGCCCAGAAGAAATCCGCTCTCGACCTTGTCCGCGAGCTGCGGAATAAGCTCCGAGATCTGTGCACTGGTGGGATCGGCATGCACGATCGCGAAGGCGGCCTGCGAACCGCCGCATTTCAGCTCGAGCTTTCTTACGTCGTCTTCACCGGTAATGCCCGAGAACACCCTGAATGAATCCGCCTCGAAGTCCCCGACCATTGCGACGATCGCCGGCTCATCGAGGTACTCCTCACCCGTGGCGCAAACGCCGAGCCCCACAGTGCCCACCCAGTGCGCAATACCGGTTGTCTTTCTGCACATCGAGAGAACGTCAGCGAGCTGCGGCGCAATGACGTCCGTCGCGTAGAGGAATCCGAGGGTGCCTGACGCGCCCTGGAGCTGCGCGACGACAGACTTCGCAGCCTCGCGCCAGTCCCTACCGCGAGCGTGTGCGTGTTTGAATTGAGGCATGGTTCGGTGGCAGGCGCATTCACATGCGCTTTATCCACCCCGGCAGCGCTTCCACACGCTTCAACCACGCCTGCACGGCTGGAAAGCGCTCGAGCTTGAAGCCGCCTTCCGGTGAAACCGACACGTAGGGATAGCACGCAAGGTCCGCGATCGTCACGTGCCCCTGCGCGAGCCACTCGTTATTGGAAAGGTGTGATTCGAGCACCGCCAGGCCTCGATTGCCGTACTCCTGGTATTCCTCGAGGTTGCCCGTTTTGATGCCGGTGCTGACGCCGCGCGCCCACTGCAACCCGTAGTGAAGATCGTTATTCGCGAGTGCGAGCCACTGCATGACTTCGCCGAGACCGGCAGGGTCGGTCGGCAACCAGCGTTCGCCGCCGTACTTGCGTGCGATGTAAACCAGGCACGCGCTCGAGTCCCAGAAGATGTGCCCCTCAGCTTCGAGCGCCGGGACCTGGCCGCGCGGATTGATCTTGAGATACGGCGACTGCTTGTGCTCTTTTCCGGCCCAATCGAGCAGTTGCTTCTCGTACGGCACCTTCAGCATCTCGAGCAGCAGGCGCACTTTGTATGCGTTCCCCGAAGAGGGGGTCATGTAAAGCTTCATCGGGGCTCCCGGATAGAGCGCCGCGGATGCACGCTCCGGGAGATGCTAGCACGACGAGCGGCGCGCATTGCGCGCGCGAGCTAGAGCCCCGCGATATCACTTGTTCCCGTGTGTGTGCCAGTACATCCGGGTGCGTTTGCCCGAGAGCGACGGTTTGACCTGCTGCGCGCCGATCGCCGAGCTGACGCCCCCGCTTCGGTCTACGCCGCCGAAGAGCACGCTCACCGCTTTGCCGTTGACAGGCAGCAGTGCCGTCACCGGGCTCGGCGGAAGACCACCGCCTGTGAACGTGTTCGAGCGCTCGCCGCCGCAGATATTCTGCGTGCCGACCGCACCTGAGGCGTTCAGAAGATTTACGGCGTATCCGCGCGCCTCGCCGAGATTTGGGCTGCACATGCCCGGCGTAGAACTGAGAGGCCGGTTCGTGCTGAAGTAGACGAGGCCTCCGAAAATCAGCGGCGAAGTGACGGTCTGCTCCCCGCGACCGCTCGCGAGGTCCATGTACCAGCCATCCTGCGTTGAACCCATGCCTGCGCTGCAACTCGTGTTGATGGTGAAGTCCGAGAGGCTCGCGCCGTCGAGATCCACCGGACCGGTCGCCGGAAAGCGATCCATGAACATGTAGAAGCGATTGCGCACGTTCTCCATATAAGGATACTGGCTGATGAGCGGACGCTCGCGGTCGCCCGAGCCGATCGCCAGATACACGCGGTCTTTCAGCGCGACGACCGCGGGTGCAAAAAGGAACTTGCGGCCGGCGCCCTGCGTGCGTGCGATATGCGTGATCGTCCACTGGGGTGTCGCAAGTGCGGCAAGCGACGCGGTGTGCGAGAAATCGACGCGGTAGAGGTTGCCGCCCGTATCGGCGATGTAGGCATGATCGACGTAGCCGTCGCCGTTACGGTCGACCAGCGTGGGTTCCGCCGCTACGCTGCGCAAGGTCTCGAAGCTCGAGATTTGCGCGCCGCTGGCCGCGTCGATCACGTACACGCGCCGGCCTTTGACGGCCGCGGCGCCGCACGACGGCGGAGTCGCCACGTCGGTGTCGTCACACGCGTCGTAGCCGCCACCCATGATGAGGACGGGCCTGGTTCCGCTGTCGTAACCGCGAATCCTTGCCACTCGCGGCGTAGACCATGTGTGCCCAATCGTGTCGAAGCCGGGCGTACAGCCGGTATCGTTGGTCGTGTTCGGGCAGCCGAGACGCCACTTGAGAATCGGCGCTGCGGGATTCGTCACGTCGAAGGAATACAGCATGCGTCCGCCACGGCGCATCGTCGGGAATATCCAGACCTGGCTGTTGTCGGCGTTCTGATAGAGACCTGCCGTACCGTCGAAGAAGTAGTCCTTCCTCTGCGGCGCCGGCACGATGCCCGCGGGTATTCCCGGATAGTCCACGACCGGGGAATTGTCGGTCAGGCGCTTCAGCCGCAGATGGTGCTCCGGTGCGACGAAGCCCCACAACTCCTTGCCGGTCTGCCCGGAGACCGCGCGCAGCGTCCCGTCGTTCCCGCCATAGAAGAGCACCACACCCGTCGTGCCGCCATAACTCACAGGCAACGGGTGCGAGTGGATCACGTCGCCATGCATCGACGGCCGCGATTCGGTCAGGTTGCCGTTGATATTCTCGTCGTTCACGTCCTTGCCGAGCGTGTGATCGACGATCCGCGCCTGCTCGGTCGCATTCGCGGCACCAAGAGCGGCCTGTGAAACGTTGGAGGTGTTGAACGCGACGAGGCCCGCGCAGCTTGCGGTGCTGGTGCAGGTGTATAGCGTGCGATTGACGGTGAACGGCGGATTGATCGCCGAGGGGTCGTTGTTCCGGCGCAGCACTTCGGCCGCGCCGCCTTTTTCCACCGATGCGCCATCCGGAAGATCCGAGTACGGACTCGTCGTGAGGCCGGTGCACAAGCCTCCACTCGTCGGCGAGAAATCCCAGTACGCGCCGCTGTCCGTGGTCCAGTAGCTCGCCGCGCACGACTGCAGATAACCGGTCGATGCCGCGATGGCCGACGCATTGTTGCGGTCGGTCAATCTCACTTCCCCGTTGACGATACCCACCTGGTAACGCTTGAGGTTGCCATACCACCGAGGGCGCGCGTCATCATCCGGCCTGAACATCCCGATGTAGACCTGGTTCTCGTACTGGGCGCGGTTGGTCGCGTTGATCGGAACGCTTGCTGAGGTGAAAACGCTGTTGACCGACTGCACATCGACCAGGATGTCTCGCAGCGCAGTCAGAATCGCATCTTCGTTTTTCACAGCGAAATAGCGCCCGCCGCCATGCCTCGCCATGCTCATGAGCAGCCGGTTCTGACGTGCATCGGGCTGCGCGTTGTAGGCGTCGAGGGTATAGGTCACGATGTTCTGCTGACCGGCAAGCGAACTCACGTCGGTCATGTAGAGATACTTCGCCCACTCGTCCGCGTAGCGGATCTCGCTGCCGGTCGGCGTCATGTATCCGCCCTGCGGCATCGGCATCAGAAGCTGGGCGGTCGACCCCTGAATATTGCTGAGGAGCGTCGATGGTGAATCCTGGTTCGGAAATCCATTGCCGATGAAAATGATGGTGTTCTGCGTGCAGGTGTTCAGCGGATTGAGCGGCGAGATGTATTCGCTTTTCGAGGCGTTCGTATATGCCGCGGCGTCGGAATTCGGGTCAGGATCACCGGCATAGCGCTGCAGACCGAAGCGCGTGGCGCTCACCGGACTCCCGGCGATTCCCGTCTGCGCGTTCGCGGGGTTCGTAAAGCCGCCGAAATACTTGAACACGTCGAACAACGCAGCGCTGTAATCGAGCTTGGAAGTCGCAACCTTCTCGCTCGGGCTGTCGTAGTTCTTGTAGAGGCAGTTCGGCGTCCCATTCAGGCTGTTCGGGCCGTTGACGCAGTTCTCATCGCCGATCAACTCGCGCAATGCAGCTTTGTTTACCGCCGTCATCTGGCGAATATGAAAGCGCACATAAGCGCCGTTCGGGTTGCTACCGTTGCCCGCGGTGAACATCACGAGGCCGATGTTCACGTTGTCCTGAACTTCGGCGAGGAGCGTCCGAAGCGCGCGCAGCTCCGCCTGACCCTGCTTGAGATTATTGGGCCACTGCTGGTTGTTGGCGGACCAGTTGGCGCTGTTGTCGATCAGAATCAGGATGTTCGGCCTCGATGACGCAGCGCTCGGCGTCGCATTCGCAAAGAGATCGATGTCCTCCCCGAACGCGCTCGAGGAAAAAAGGGCCGCAGTGAGCATCACTGCAGCGAGAATCTTGCGTGGCAAGATATTCATCGTTAACTCCTTCACAGACATGCGCCGGCCATCTCGTCGGTGCCTACACGTAATCCCACACCCTGCGACACGGTGACTTTCGCGCCGCTCGTTTCAGAGCTCGCTTCCGCCGTGACCTGCCAGACCGTACTTGCGCACAACGAATCGCCGGCAGATGCATCGAGGCCTGCGACGCCGAACTGCTGCGACTGCCCGACGGCACACCCAAGGTCTTCGTTCGACGCCATGTTGAGCTCCGCAACTTTTATGACTTTCATCGTGACGCACGCCGGCGCCGGGTTCAGACGAACGCGGTATTCGGGGGTCCCGTCTGCATTGAGGTCCGAGCAGTACGTGTTGGCTTCACCACAGGGGGTGACGATCGAATTCGCCGGATCAACGACGAACTGGCGAGTGCTGATCACCGTCTCGATCGTTTCCTGGGCGGCATTCAGCGCTTCGTTGCGCGCCTGCATGTTTCCCGAGATCTTGAGATCGGTGAGGCTCGTCTGATACGCGCCCAGGCCGAGCAGCGCGAGAAGCACCAGAATGATGAGCGCGACGACGAGCGTCGTTCCCTGCTGATGTGCGCGGGATCTCATGGTGCGTCTCTCCGTCCCGAAGGATTCATGATGCGCACGGCGGCACTGTAGACGTGCCGGCGGAAGCCGTCGTTGAAAGGACCGGCGCGCAGCGGCATACCGGCCGCATCGAGGCCGAGGTCGTAAACCTTGCTGTTGAGGTACCCGGGCGAGAGCTCGAGCGCACGCGACAGGACGTGCAGCTTCGCCGTGACGACGTTCGCCCAGTTGTTCGAGGCCGAGCAGCTCGGGCAGCCCGCGGGCGCGTAGGTGGTCGGGTCTGCGGTGTAGCCATCGGGGCTGCCATCGCCGTCAGTGTCGATGCCGTACTCGATCTGCAAGCGTCCGATTCCTT
>JBKJPI010000649.1:0-5471 GCA_046595235.1 Burkholderiales bacterium
ATTGCGCTCGCGCATGCGCCGGGCGACGAGATCACGCCGGAATCGACGGCATCGCCAAACGCCTTGGCGAATACAAGGGGCAAGGCGCGCGCTTCGCGAAGTGGCGCGCGGTCTACAGCGTCTCCGGCACGCTGCCGAGCCGGCTCGCAATCGAGGCCAACGGGGGCGCGCTGGCCCGTTACGCCGCGATCTGCCACAACGAAGGCGTCGTGCCGATCGTCGAGCCCGAGGTGCTGATGGACGGGGGTCATACCCTCGAGCGCTGCGCCGAGGTGACCGCAGCCGTCTTGCACGAAGTCTTCGCTGCCCTGCATCGACACCGGGTGGTTCTCGAGCACATGCTGCTGAAGCCGAGCATGGTCGTTGCCGGCAAGGAGCAGGCGCAACAGGCACTGGTTGGCGAGGTCGCTGCCCAGACGGTCCGCGTCCTGAGGCGATGCGTGCCGGCGGCCGTGCCGGGCATCTTCTTCCTGTCCAGTGGACAGACGCCCGCCGAGGCGACCGCCCATCTCGACGCGATGAACCGGCTCGGGCGGCAACCTTGGGCGTGGAGCTTCTCGTACGGGCGCGCACTCCAGGAGCCGGTTCAGTAGCGCACGGGTCGTGGCAGTTTCAGGGCAGGGAGGAACGCGGATGAGCCCGCAGGGGCCGCCATAAGCCACGAGGGGCTTTTACAGGTCCCTTGGCGGATGCTCCCTCCTGTTGGTGCCGGTGATGCACGCCGCGCAGGCGCGGGACCTGTGGGCCAGCGCCTCCGAAGACGCGCGGCTAGCCGACACCACGCGCAGCGGCAAAATCGTTCGCGAAGAGCTGTCGGGCTCGACGATCACGATCACCAGTCTGGGCCGCCTTGGCGGCATCGTGTCGACGCCGGTGATCCACCACCCCGAAGTTGCGATCGTCGGCGTCAACCGCTTCGTCCGGCGGCCAGCGATCAGGGATCGGGGCGTGGTCGCGCGCCAGCTGATGAACCTGTCGTCTTCGTTCGGCCATCGTGTGATCGACGGAGCGCAAGCCGCCGGGTTTGTGCAAAGCCTGCGCGAGCATTTCGAGCATCCGGCGACGCTGTTCGTCGAGTAGCGGCGGCGAGCGAATTAGCGGCCGGTACGACCACAATAGCGTCTTTCATCGCTTGACTGCGGAGAAGCCCATGACCACCGTTACTGACATCCTGAAATCCAAAGCCGACCCTGCCGTTCAGACCATCGGTCCTGCCACGTCAGTCTTCGAAGCCGTCTGCTTAATGGCGCAGAAGAATATCGGCGCGCTCGTGGTTGTCGAGCACGACCACGTCGTCGGCATGTTGACCGAGCGCGATTACGCACGCAAGGTCGTGCTGATGGCTCGCTCATCGAAAGGCACGTCACTGCGCGACATCATGACCCACCCGGTCATGTATGTGCACCCGCGCCACACGAGCGAGGAGTGCATGGCGCTGATGACCGAGAACCGGCTGCGCCATCTGCCGGTCATGGACGGCGGCAAGCTGATCGGCCTCGTCTCGATCGGCGACCTGGTGAAGGACATCATCTCCGAGCAGAAGTTCATCATCGAGCAGCTGGAGCATTACATCTCGGGGCAGCGAGAGTGATCGTCGCGCGGGTGCCAGTCCGGGGGCCTATTCGCAGCGCGTTCTTGTTCGTAGATGGCTGTGACATCCGCGATCGGCATGCGGGCGTCCCTGGCCAGGGGATTTATGCATGGACGAAATCTGGCTAACCGTGCGATTGCTTCTGCTTCTCGCCATGGCCAACACCGCGCCTCTGGTCGCACAGCGATGGTTAGGTCCACGCTTTTCAGCGCCGCTCGACGGGGGCCTGATATTTTTTGACGGGCGGCCTTTGCTGGGTTCGTCGAAGCGATTCGCGGCGATGTTGGGCGATGCCATCGCCAGTTTTATCAAGCGTCGCCTGGGTGCCGCGCCAAGCAGTCGCGCGCCAGGACTTGATCAGATACCCGAAGCCTTGTTGCCGCTGTTGGCCATGAAGGGCATCCTGGGGGTGACACTTCTGCAAATCACCGGGCGGTTTCAAGTCCGAAGCGCAACCCGGTTCAATGAACTGAGGTTGAAGTCTTATGGGAGCTTGCCAGGGTCTGCGTGAACACCTCCAGCGGGGTATGCCAGTTGTGCGTAGCGCGAGGCCTGGTGTTGAGGCTATCGGCGATGCCATCGAGCTCTTCCTGGCTGAAATCACTGAGGTCTGTGCCCTTGGGCAGGTACTGCCGGATCAGGCCGTTGGTGTTCTCGCAGGTACCGCGCTGCCAGGGGCTGTGTGCGGGTCGCAGAAGTAGACCTTCACGCCCGTTTGCGTGATCGTCGAGGGACTGCAACCCAGCGCCCGGGCCATGGCCCGGGCGCTGGACCGCTGCTGCCTCATGCTGGCCATCGTCATCCGGTCCTCTGGCTGAAGCTGGTGGTACTGCGTCGTTTGATCCATGTGCACACCTTACGCTGATGGGTGTTGCACTTCAGATTTGAGGCCGCCCCTCCAAACTCATTCGCGGGCGGCGGCTTGCGCCATCGCCTCGCGCTGTTCCTCGCGGAGGATAAGCGGCGGAAGCTCGTCTTCGAGCAGCGTCCGGACGACTTCCTGCGCCGCATGCGGCCGGCCGAGCGCGAGCGCTCGCGCCGCCATTCGCGCAAGACGCTGCGGGTCGTCGAGGAGCCGGTCGATCTTGAACGGAATCGTCGTCATCTCGTTGCACTTGATCGCCGCTCCTTCCTCCAGCAGATGATCGCTGTTGCGCTCCTCCTGGCCGGGAATCGGCGACACGATCGCCATTGGCAGCCCGCACGCCATTGCTTCGCTCGTGGTGAGTCCGCCAGGCTTGCCGATGAAAAGATCGCTGATGCGCATCAGCTCGTGCATCCGCGTGGTGTAGCCGAGAATGCGAAACGTGGGATTATTCGCCCCGACGATGGATGTGATCCGCTCGCGCAATTCCTCGCTCTTCCCGCAAATCACGACCGTCTGCGTCGCGTGATGCAGCTTCGTCAGCCGCCGCACCACCACCTCGGTCGGCCCGACTCCGAGCGCGCCCGCGGAGAGCAGCAGTGTGCTCTTTTCCGGATCGAGTCCGAAGGCCATCCGCGTTCGCGCGCGGTCGATTGGCTGCGCGAAGACCGGATCGATCGGAATGCCTTTCACGCTGATTCGTTCGCTCGGTAAGCCGAGCGCCTCGAGGTGCGCCTTCGTTTCGTCGATCGCCACGAAGTAACGGTGGCACAAGCGCGAGAGCCACATCGCGTGGCAATCCATATCAGTCACCACGATCGACAGGCGCGCGCGCAGTTCCTCCTTTTCGATCAAATGCGAAATGATCCCCGCCGGAAGGAAATGAGTGCAGACAGTAATTTGCGGGTCGAAATTCTGGATGAATTTCACGAGCGGCCGCGTGTTGAGCCGGTCGAATTGCAACCGCACGGCTTCGTTCTTCCACGGCTCATCGGTGGCTCGATAAACAAAGCCGAGGAGTTGCGGGGCGCTCCGGATGAGCTTCGCGTAAAGGGTCGAGTAGAAGTCGCGGAAGAGCTTGTTCGTGTATTTCAGCGCGTCTTCGTGGATGACCTCCGCGGTCCCCGGATCGGCCGCAAACGCCTTTTCCAAAGCCTCTCCGCAGCGCAGGTGCCCCGTGCCCGCGCTCGCCGACATAATCAGGACGCGTTTCTTCATGCCGCGTAAGAATAATGCATCCCGGCCTCGCCTAGTGACCAGACTTTGCCCTGGCGGAGGCGGCAGGGCTCAGGCGGAAGTAACCGCTGGCGCCTCTTCGCCTTGCTGCAAGTCTGTTGCTTCGAGTTTCGCTCTTGTTCAATCACACATCCTTGATCTGCATCAAACCTCTTCTGCGAGCGCGCGACTACAGTGTTCTCCATTGGATAGATGGAGAGCACATGATGACAGCTACGATATCAGGCCTGAGTGACAACAGGCCGTCATCGGCGCGAGCGAAACGTTGCACAACATCCGCGGCGCGTGGGTGAAAGAGCAGCAGGTGATCGTGCAGGACAACAAGATCACCGCGTATCGCGTCGATCTCAAGCTCACCTTTGTGATGGACTGATGGCGTCGCGGCGCTGGAGCGCGCGGCGGCTCGCACCGCGCTCTGCGCTAGCATCGGTAAAGGTGATGGGACAGCAATGAAAGCCGTGGCGCGCTGACCAGATTGTTAGACAGGCGCCGTGTATGTTTTCATCGGCCCGCGAGACCGAATAGATGGGTGCCCCCAGCATCGACGTCTACTTTGAGAACGTCGGAGGCGCGGTCTTCGACGCCGTCCTGCCGCTGCTGAATTACGCGTCGCGAACGACTGACCCGCACGCCAGGAGTCGACATGAAAATACTGATGGTTCTGACCTCACACGACAAGCTCGGCGACACGAGCGAAAAGACCGGCTTCTGGCTGGAAGAATTTGCTGCCCCCTATTACGTGTTCAAGGACGCGGGCGTAGAAATCACACTGGCTTCACCGCTCGGTGGCCAGCCGCCGCTCGACCCCAAGAGCGACGCTCCGGCCTCCCAAACTGAATCCACTCGCCGCTTCAAGGCAGATCCCGCCGCACAGGCCGCTCTGGCCAGCACGCTCAAGCTGCGCGAGCTTTCTGCGGGCCACTTCGACGCCGTGTTTTACCCCGGCGGTCATGGACCCCTGTGGGATTTGGCCGAAGACGCGACCTCCATCGCCCTGATCGAAGCGATGCTTGTGGCGGGCAAGCCGGTAGCCGCCGTTTGTCATGCGCCCGGTGTGCTGCGTCATCCCAAGGCACCTGACGGTTACCCCGCGGTGAAGGGTAAGACGGTGACCGGCTTCACCAACACCGAGCAACAGGCGGTCGGGCTGACCCAAGTCGTCCCTTTCTTGGTCGAGGACATGCTCAAGAAAAATGGTGGTCATTACTCCAAGGTGGCCGACTGGCAGCCCCATGTCGTCACCGCCGGCCTGCTGATAACCGGGCAAAACCCCGCGTCCTCCGAGCCGGCCGCCAAGGCACTGCTGGCAAAGCTGCGCCTTCTGTCCCCTCGCGATCAGTCTTCTTAGAACGATTCTCTTTCGGACGAGGCGGCCTCGCGAGGGTATCCGGGATCCATGACGTCATCTCACCGCAGTCTCTTGCTCCAGAAATCCGAAAGCGATTCCATAGAGCGCGCCGAGCACCAAACCAGCGACGGTGAACAGCGCGAATCCCGTCAGGAAAGCGACATTGCCGTGCTGTCCTCCTCGATGGGGTGGGCACCCCGCGCGGTGAAAGTCGCTTGAGCGCATCGCTTTCGCAGGGGATCAAGTCCGTCTCGGCTGCGCGCCGATGACCTCGCCGGCTCTTGCGTGCGGTAACATCGCGCGAAAAAAGAGATGGTACTCTTACGATGTCCGCGCATGCAGGCATCGACAACTGCCGGAGCGATCGAGTGGACCTTAGGGAGTATCTGCGTTTCGTGGTCACGCTCGCGGCAGTCGTCGACCCTTTTCTC
>JBKJPI010000227.1:0-6090 GCA_046595235.1 Burkholderiales bacterium
GGTCGCCTGCGGATGGTTACACCCTTGTCGCCGGCGGCAGCGCGGCGCTCGCGATCAATCCGCATCTTTACAAGAAGCTCGGTTACGACACCCTTCGCGATTTCGCACCGGTGACTCAGCTCGTTGCGATTCCGATGGTGTTCGTGGTGACGCCCAGCCTCAATGCGGGGAACCTGAAGGATCTCATTCAGCTTGCGAAGACGCGTCCCGGCCAGCTGAACTACGGCTCGTCCGGAAGCGGCAGTACGTCGCATCTCGTCACCGCCGCGCTCGCCACCCGCGCAGGCGTCACGATGACTCACGTTCCCTACAAAGGCGCGGTGCAGGCGCTCACCGATCTCATCACGGGGCAGGTCGTGCTCGTTGCGGATACGCCGCCTACGGTTATCCCGCACATTCAGGCGAAGAAGATGCGGCCGATCGCAGTTTCCATGGCGAAGCGCATTCCGCAGCTTCCCGACGTGCCGACGGTCGACGAACAGGGATTAAAAGGCTACGACCTCAAAACCTGGACAAGCTTCGTCGCGCCGACCGGAACACCGCCGGCGATCCTCGACCGGCTCAACGTCGAAATTGTGAAAATCATCGCTCAGCCCGAAGTACAAAAGCGCCTGATCGACATGGGCTTCATTCCGGTCGGCAGCGCGCGCGAGCAGTTTGCGGTGTTCCTCGCGGCCGAACATGCGAACTGGGGCAAGATCGTCCAGTCTTCCGGCGCAAAAGTCGAATAGGCCACCCGCGGCACGTCAGCTATAACGCGAAATCTCTTCCGAACGCACGGAGGTCCGCAGCTTTTTCGAGCGTCAGTAGCGCCTCATAAAGCCTGCCCGCACGCCCGGCGCCCCACACCGGCACCGTCAGATCGTAGAATTTTTTCTCGATGTCCTCCGGTCGGTGAGGGTTGCGCGGCTCGCCCTTCATGATTTCGCAGTGGCCGCGAATGGCGCGCCCGTCCTGAAGGTAGATCACCACGTCGCACCGTTGTTGGTCGGGATAGGCCTGGGTGTATCCCGCGTCTTCGCTCACGTCCACTTTCGCGACGAGCGACTGCACCAGCGGATTTATCACCGCGCCGATGTCGAAGCAGTCGATGCCGGAGCGGCCGTGCACCAGGATTGTCGCCAGGGCGAACGGGATCGAGAACTTCGCGCCGAAGCTGGTCGTGATGTTCTTGCCCGAGAGCAGTGCTGCCATCTGAAACGCCTTGACCTCGATGCGCTCGATGCCTGCGGGGTCGAGCCTGCCACCGGGCACGCTTGCCAGCGCATCCTGCAGGGCGTCGATTGCGGCATGTGAATAACGTCCGGCCGGATGCAGCTTGAAATAGCCTTGTGTGATCAGCCAGTTCGTCCCGAGTCCCGCGATCATGCGTTGCGGATCGAAGCCATCGGCGATGACGGTCCCATAGGTGAAGCCGACCCCGTCGCGCTGCCCCGTGAAGCCCGCTTCGACCAGCCGGACCGCGTCGTGGCCGGCGAGCGCGCTGTGCCCGGAATAGACGTTACGCACGGTCGCCTCGTCGAGCATCGCCTGGCGGTTGGTGGCCATCGCCATGGTCGCGGCAACATTGATCACCTCGCGCATGCGCGCTTCATCGAAGCGTTTCAGCCGTGCGATGGCTACCGCGGAGCCGATTACGCCGCACGTGCCGTGCGGATGCACCGCGACGCGCATCCTGGATGCCATCCCGACGCGCGCACTGATCTCGTAGCCGAGCACAACCGCGAGTAACAGATCCCGCCCCGAGACGCCGAGCGCCTGGGCCGCGGCCACCGCAGCGGGAATCGTCTGACTTCCCGGATGCGAATAAGCGAGGGTGCTGCCCTCGTCGAAGTCGTGCCAGGTGCTCGCGATGCCATTGAGAAAGCCGGCATCACGCGCCACGGTGCGATGGGCCGTGCCAATCACCCAGCTGTCACCGGGGCGCGCATCCCCGAGGGAGCTCGCCGCCAGCGCCTTCAGCTCATCGCTCTGGTTGCCCGCCGTGATGATTGCGAAACAGTCGGCAATCAGGCGCTTGCAGCGATCGACGACGGCCGGCGGCAGGTCTTCGAAACCTGTATTGCAGATGAAGCGTCCGATCTCGAGCAGATATTCAGGCGGTGCGTTTCCATCGACGCTGGCAGCGGTGGGCAGCATTGGATTTTCCGATGCCTACTCCACTTTGATGTTCAGCCGCTTCACCACATCAGAATACTTTTTAAGGTCGTTGCGAATCAGCGCACCGGTTTCATCGGGCGTGCTTGCGATGACGTCGGCGCCCACCTGCATGATTTGCGCGCTGATTTCGGGGGTCTTTACGATGCGCACCAACTCCTGGCTCAGCCTGTTGACGATGGGGCGCGGCGTTTTTGACGGCACCAATACCGCCTGCCAGTTGCCCTCGATATATCCAGGCACGCCTGCTTCGGAAACGGTGGGCACGGCGGGCATCTGTGCGATTCGCTTCGAGCCTGTGACCGCGAGTACCTTCATGCGCCCGCTTTTGACGAAGGGCTGCACTGCAACGGACGATGCATACAGCAGCTGAACCTCGCCTGCGAGGAGCGCCGTGATCGAAGGTCCAACACCGCGATACGGCACATGGTTCAGCTTGACGCCGGCCATCGATGCGAAGCGCTCGCCGGCGATGTGCGTAGCGTTGCCAACGCCGCCGGATCCATAATCGATCGCGCCGGGTCTCGCCCGTGCGAGCTCGATCAGCTGTTTTACCGTCGTCACGGGCAAGGACGGGTGCACAGACAAGAGATACGGCTGCCAGAGTAGGGTGGTGACCGGCGCGAAATCTTTTTCGGTATCGAACGCGAGGCTCGGATAGACGGCCGGGTTTATAGTGAACGTGCTGGCTACGAGCAATAGTGTGTAGCCGTCGGGCGGCGCTTTCGCGGCGAGCTCAGTTCCGATATTGCCGTTCGCCCCCGAACGGTTGTCGACGAGCACGGGCTGTTTCCAGGCTTCGGTAAGTTTCTGTCCAATGAGTCGCGCCAGAAAGTCCGACGTCCCTCCCGTGGGATAAGGAATGATCCACCTGATCGGTTTGGCGGGATACTCCTGCGCTGCGGACAACGCCGGCGCCATCAGGCTCACCAGGACAATCGTGAATGTCCCCAGGCGACGCGTGCCAAAAACAATGCGTGACATCATTTTCCCCCGGTCAGGCGAACACTATCGGTCCTGATCAATCATGGATCATGATAGCGTGGATTGCCACTTTCACTTGCCTCACGCACACTGAAGTCGAAGAAGCCTCATCGCACAGGACTCATCCGTTATGACAATCCAGACACCCGATGCACGCTCGGCGCCCTTCTGCATGACGATCACTTTTGAAATTGCGCCGGAAGACGAGACCGAGTTCAACGATATCTACGATAACGATCACGTACCCAACATACTCAAGCTTGCGGGGGTGCGCGAAGTCATACGGTTCCGGGATGCAGCGCCGAACGAGAAGGGCTTTCTCGTGTATTCCGCGATCTACTTCCTGGCGCAGGAAAATCTGCACCTGACACCGGAATGGACGGCGTTGTCCGACCTCGGCCGCTGGGCGCCCGTCATGCGGCCGAAAGTTAAATCCAGAACGCGACGGGCCGGGCCGGTGGTGGCCCGATTCAGGAACCCGGCGCCCACCTGATAACGCTGGAGCGGGTAAGCAGGCTGCGATCTGCACAGCCCGCGGTCAGCCCAACGTGTTGGCAGTCACCTCTGCCACTGCATCGGCAGCAAACAAAGCGCTCGTCGTCGAGGCGCGCCGCACGATCCACTGGCCGTGCCTGCGGTCCACTTCGTACGAGGCAGAGGACGCGCTCGCTTCCTTCATTCGCGCCAGGGCGTCGTTGACGATCGTATCGAACGATTGAGTTTCGGCTTTTGCGATCATGCCTTTCTCCTCAGCCTACCGCACTGGCGGTTGCAGCGGCTCTCGGTATGGCCGTGGGAACGGCCTTGGGAACAACGCGGTACTTCGAGAGCGCGCGCCCGATCAGCAGGACGAACGGCGTTGCGAGCGGGATGAAGTGACTGGCCTGTTCGCCCGGCAGGAATCCCGGGCGGCTCGACTGGATATTCAGAACACCGATGGTGATCGGGGTGCCGCCCGGAGGCGTCACCACGATGGGCATGCAGATAAAGCTTCGAATGGCCTTGCCGTCCCCCGCTGCGTAGTAGCGCTCGATGTCATCGGCGACCGACGATCTCAACGCGAGGTTTTCGCGACACCACGCCGCCAGCTCGAGCGTATTTTCGAAGCCGGCTGATTGCGTCGGGTCGCAGAAGACCGAAGGCGCACCCGGAAGCAGGGTGGGTTTACCGTTGTCCATGCGGTAGTCCGGCTCCGGAATTGCGAGCATGATCGGCTCGACCGCGGCATCGGGCTGCATGTTGTCGTGATCGAAGCGGTATGCGAATTCCTTGCGGAGCTGCAGCACGCCGTCCCAGGTATTCGCGTTCGCGCCCGGCTCTGCGAAGAGGACGTGCTTCGAGAGATCTTCAGGCCGGATCTGCGCGGCGGGCCGGAAAACCATCAGGTTCACGAAGTACTCGGCGCCATCACTGCGTTTGCTGAAGGCTCTGACCATCGAAGCGATCCCGCCGAGTGCCACGATGATGGAAGCCTTGAGCCCGTCTTCGCTATCGCCTGCGCGCGAATCCACATCGAAGCTGACGCGGAAGAGATCCTCGAAGGTTACGAGGAAACCTTTCGGCGGCAGCGCCTGTACACGGCCCTGGAGCTCAGTGCTTCGCTCTTTCAATTCCGCGAGCGCGGCTGTAGTCGTTTCGCTGCGGGTGCTGAGCATCTTGCCGACGAGTGAACCGCATGCGAGGAGCGCGCCCCAGAACAGCAGCGCATGCCAGGCGATTTCGCCGGTTGCCCATTTGAACGGCATCGATACCTTGATTTCGTCAGCGTGGAGCATGCCGACGCCCGCAGCGAATACCGCCAGGGCCGCGATCACTGGCGGAAACCACCAACGCAGGGGGAATTGCGAACGATCCTGGGCCCACACACGCTTGACTAGTTGCTTCACGAAAGCCCCTCCTCGGACGACCTGCAATGGATAGCAATTACCTGCTCCGCGACACCACTTCATACTGCAGTGTAAAAGAGCTTCGGTGTTTGTACCATCTTGACGTGCAGGGTACAAGAGGGTCGGTAAGGGATTTACGGAGCCGCCTTCGTCGCCTTGTCCTTCCTGTCCTTCTTGCCCTTCTTGTCCTTCTTGTCCTTTGCAGCGCTCGTTTGGGCGGGGTTCTTCGAAGGTGGTTCGGGCTCGCCGGACACACGTTTCTTGATGTTCGCCACGTTCTTCTTCACCACCTCTGCGGTCTTGGCGGCACGCTCCTGCAGCGCTTTTTGTGCTTTGGAAAAGAGCTCTCCCGGCTGATCGGACTTTTGCGCCGACATGGGCTTGTTCGCTTTTTCTCCCGACTTCTGCGCATCTGCGCCGTAAGCGGGCGCCGCGGCCGACACGACCAGGGCAGTAAGCAGTGCAGCGAGCCGCGCGTTCACGGGATGAGCGCTTATTGCTGCTGGAGCCGATACCACGGATGCGGCTGGCCCGGCACCTTCATGCGCAGCGTGTAGACCGACGTATGTGCGCAGCAGAACATCGTTCGCAGATCGACGCCGCCGAACGCGAAGTTGACGGCCTGTTCGGGGAACTCGATGACGTCGATCTTCTTTCCATCGGGCGTGAACACCCACACGCCGCCGGGGCCTGTGCAGTAAACGCGCCCCTGGCTGTCGACCTTCAGCCCATCAGGAATTCCCGGGCGCTCGCCTTCGTTCATGTCGGCGAAGATACGGCGGCGAAGCATCTTCCCGCCTGCGTCGAGCTCGAGCGCGTGGATGTATTTCGACGAGCGCGTGTTTGCGACGTAGAGCGTCCGCTCATCGGGTGAAAAGGCGAGGCCGTTCGGATATTCGCATAGCGCGACGAGAGTCACTGCGCCATCGGGCGCGACGCGATACACCGCCGCGCCGTCCCACAGATTGTCGAGGCCCTCGGGCGGCGGCACTTCGCGCTTGGTATACGGCACGCGCTTGTCAGGATCGGTGAAAAAAAGGCTGCCATCGGAGTGGCAGACGAC
>JBKJPI010000368.1:0-2614 GCA_046595235.1 Burkholderiales bacterium
CGCGCACAGCGCGGCCATCACGGCACCCCGGCGAAAGGTCGGTATGGGCATCGCGCGCGCTCTCAAGACGACGTCACCCTTATCCCTGATGCAGCTTCAAGTCCGCTTCTTTTACGAGACGCTTCCATTTCGCAATCTCGGAACGAATGTGAGCACTGAACTGCTCCGGACTGCTGCCGACCGGGATTGAGCCGTCGGAAGCCAGCCGATTGATGACGTCGGGCATCTTGAGTGCTTCGACGATGGCGAGGTTCAACTTTGTGACCAGCGGCTTCGGCACCTTGCTCGACGCGATCACGCCATACCACTGATCGACTTCATAATTCGGAAGCCCCGATTCGGCAATGGTCGGCAAATCGACGGACGGTGAGCGTTTCTTCGAAGTGATTGCGATGCCGCGAAGCCGATTCGCCTGCATTTGCGGACGGGTGCCGATGAGCGATCCGAAGCCAACCTGCACTTCACCCGACAGCATTGCAGGTATGACGGCCGCGGTCCCCTTGTAAGGAACGTGGACGATTTTGACGCCCGCCTGGTGATTGAAAAGCTCGCCGGAGAAATGCTGCAGAGTTCCGGTGCCGGATGAACCGAAGTTGAGCTTGCCCGGATTGGCTTTCGCGTGCGCGATGAGGTCCTTCACCGATTTAACCGGAAGCGAAGGTTGGATGTACATCACATAGAAGAGCGACGTTGCCTGCGAAACGCCCTGAAGATCCTTCTCGAGGTCGTAGGGCAGACTCGGATTGGTGGCCGAGTTCACCGAGTTCGATGCCGAAATGAGGCAAATCGTGTAACCGTCAGGATTCGCCTTCGCTGTGAAGTCGACACCAATCGCGCCACCGGCGCCCGTGCGGTTGTCGACGACCACCTGCTGCCCCCATTTCTCCCCCAGCTTCTGTGCGATCGTGCGAGCCGTAGTGTCGGTGCCGGCGCCCGGGGAGAACGGCACGATGAAGCGAATCGGCTTGTTGGGGTAATTTGCGGCGGGATCGTTTTGCGCTGCATGCAGCGGCGCGGCGGCAAACACGGCGGCACCGCACGCCGCCATGGTCTTCATGCGAATTCTCAGCACGTTTTCTCCTCGTTCGTGGACTCGACGCGTGAGGCGCCTGATATTTTTTGCGGGTGTGAATTATAAAGGCTGCAGCCGTTATCGAACCCGGCTTCGTGCGGACTCGCGAGTTGGCCGGGTGTGATACAAAAAGCCCATGAACCCGGCAAGGCCCGCCCGGATTCGGATCGACATTTCTAAAGGAGCAACCTCGTCATGCCGAGTCCGAAGAGCTCGAAAAACGGTAAGCCGCACCTGAAGCGCGACGACCAGCAATGGTTTTTCGACTGGATGGTGAAGGAGACCGGCAAGACCTTCCACTTCCAGCCCGACGGCCGCGGGCGATTGCCGCGCACCGTTCGCAGTCACGACATGATCGCCAAACACGTGGGCCAGTCGGCGAAGCGTTCCGAGCGTCTGGCGAAAGCCGAAGCTGATGCCGGCCACCGCGAAACCGCGATGGAGCTGTACTACCAGGCCGCCCTGCAATATGCCGACGCGCAGCACGTCGTGTTCGAAACCGGCGATGAAAAACGCCTCCTGCACGGCGGCGTCATTCGTTGCTACGACAAGGTCCGCGAGCTCGCGCCTTACAAAATCGAGCACGTCGACGTGCCATGGAACGGCAGCGTCGTTTCAGGGAATCTTCATATCGCCCCCGGTCAGGGCCGTAAGCCGCTGGTCTTTTACGTTCCCGGCTGCGATCAGACCAAGGAAGCCTGGCCGCACCCTTATTACAACCAGGCGCTTCAGCGCGGTATGCACGTCTTTTCGTTCGACGGCCCAGGACAGGGCGAAAGCAACCTGCGCGGGATTCGACTCACTGCCGATAACTACGAGGACGCGGCGAGCGCGGTGCTCGACGTTCTGGTGAAACGTCCTGAAATCGATCCCGAAAAGATCGGTGTCTATGCGCTCAGCTTCGGTTCTTTCTGGGGCATGCGCATGGCCGCGACAGAGCGGCGCCTTGCTGCCGTCGCAGCACCGTGGGCGTCATTTGTCGACAAGTATTACCTCATGACCGAAGAATCGCCGCGCTACAAGCAGCTTTTCGCCTACCTCACGCAATCCGAAACCGAAGCGGCTCTCGATAAGGTCATTGGCCAGATGACCATGGAAGGTCTCATGGACAAGATCACCGCGCCGACGCTCATCGTCACCGGCGAATACGACCCGCGTGCGCCGGTCGACGAGGTTTACAGGCTCGTGGACCAGATGACGGCGCCGGTGGAGCTGTGGGTGCTGCCGGATCAGCACCACAATGGCTCCGTGACCATGGCGCCACGCAGTGCTGTGTGGGAGGCCGACATTCATGCCTTCGTCTGCGACTGGCTGCGCGAGCGCTTCAACGGCGTGCCGATGAAGCACGAGGGTAAGACGCTGTGGCTCGATCCCTCTGGCGCGGGCCCAAACGGTCCGGGCGTCACCTACAAGCGCAGATGGTTCGACTGAGGCGCAGCGCGCGGTTAAGCTTTACGTCACAGTAGTAAACCGGATATACGCCGGCCTGATTATCGAGGAGAGCGGAAATGTCGAGATTTTTATGTGCTGTAGCAGCGGGGC
>JBKJPI010000411.1:0-9660 GCA_046595235.1 Burkholderiales bacterium
GGTACTACCGCCCCGTGGGCGATGTGGCCCTAGCCGCGCTAGGGCCACATCGCCCAACCGATTCTGTCGGTCTGGGCTTTCATAAAATGCCCTTGGGTGCTCGTGACGAACACCGTCGTCAAATCCGGCCCGCCGAAGCAGACGTTCGTCGGACGGTTTGCGGGAACGGGGTGTGTCTCGAGCACGCGTCCGCTCGGCGAGAACACGGTCAGCATCGGGCCCGGTCCGCTCACCTCCCAGCCGCTGGTCGCGACGATGTTCCCATCTGCATCGAGGCACATGCCGTCGATGCCGCGATGAACGCCCTTGTGATCTTCGCCCCACGTGAAAAGCGTCTGGTAAGCACCGAGACTTCCATCGTCACTGATTGGATACGCACGAAGCTCGCGCGCGATGCCTTTGGTGTAACTGCTTTCAGCGACGTACAGCGTCTTCTGGTCGGGTGAAACGAGGATGCCGTTGGGCTGGGTGGTATCGAAGGTGACGCGGGTCGCGGTGTATTTTTTTCCATCGGCCTGTGGATCGAGACGGATGACGGAGCGATTATCGAGCGCCTCCGTTTCCGTCGCGTCGATGTTGCCTTCGTTCCACGGATTGGTGAACCAGATGCGGCCTTTGCGATCGATCGCCAGATCGTTCGGCGTATTGAGCTTCTTGCCGTCGACGCGATCGCACACCGTGACGTTTGTGCCGTCGGGATCGAAGCGCAGGATCGAGCGCCCGCCCGAGCAGCAGCCGAAGAGACGGCCTTGGTCATCGCAGGCGAGCCCGTTAGTGCGGTTGGTGCCGGTGCGCCAATCCGTTACTTCGCCGTTTTTGACGTCGTAACGCAGGATGCGGCTCGTGCGGATATGTGTGTAGAGGAGTTGCTCGCCGTCCCACACCGGCCCTTCAGTGATGTTGGACGGTTTCTGAATCAGTTCGAATTTCCAGGACATGTCTGCGCTGTATGGAAAGTTGGACGATCACACAAGTTTAAGGCAGATCGACAAGGCTGCTGCTCACGCTGAAACCGACCGCATGTCGGTGCGATAATGCGCGATCCCAGGATAACGTGACGATTCCAACCATGGCCGGTTCACAACCCGACGCCTCCGTGCGTCAAGATGGAGGCGTGCAGCCCGCGCCATCGACACATCGCTTCGTGCAGGCAGGTGCGGTCAAGCTCCACTACCTCGATTACGGTACGGAGAATCTGCCGCCGATGCTATGCGTGCACGGCAGTGCTGCCAACGCGCACTGGTTCGATTTCGTTGCCGCTCAGCTGTCGAAGCAATTCCACGTCATCGGTCTCGACCTGCGCGGTCATGGCGACAGCGAGCCGGTGGACCCGCCGTCTTACACGTATGCAGCGTATGCCTCCGACATCGACCAGGCGGTGAAAGCGCTCGAATTACGCGATTTCGTCCTGGTCGGACACTCGATGGGAGGCACGGTGTGCCTTGTCTACGCCGCGACGTATCCCGGGCGCGTGAAACAGTTCGTAGTGGTCGATTCAACGGTAAATCTTTCAGCAGAACGCATCGGAAAGATGCGTTCGATCGGCGCCGGACCGGGCAAAAGTTATGCGAGCAAGGAAGAGCTCGTGTCGCGATACAAGCTACGCCCGGGCGAGTCGCTTGCAAAACCGGGAGTCGTGCGTCACGTCGCCGCGCATAGCTGCGAGCAGTCTGAGGACGGCACGTGGCGCCACAAGTTCGATCGCGCAGTGTATGCGACTCGCGAGGTTTTCGACGGCCGGCCCCTCTGGTCTGAGATCAAAATTCCGACGCTGCTCGTCAGAGGCGACCGCAGCGGGCGCATCACTCAGGAGGTTTACGAGGATGTTAAAGCGCGCTGCCCGCAAGTGGAGCTCGCGGACGTGATGGACACCGATCACCACGTCACGCTCGATAACCCGACGGGATTTCTGACGGCGGTTAAACCATTTCTGGAGAAGAAGGTCTGACGGTCACTCCGGCTTGATGCCGGCGGCCTTGATCACCTTGGCAAACTTCGCCGTCTCGCGTTGCAGGTGCTCGCGAAATTGTTCGGGCGTGCTGCCGACGGTCTCGAGACCTTGGCTCGCGAAGCGCTCCTTCACGTCGGGCTGGCCGAGAACTTTCACGAGCTCGGCGTGGAGCTTCATCACGATCGGCTGGGGTGTTTTCGCCGGCACGAGGATGCTGTGCCACGAACCCATCTCGAATCCCGGATAGCCTGATTCGGCAACCGTCGGCACCTCCGGCGCCGCTTTCGCACGCTGTGCGCTCGTCACCGCCAGTCCGCGGAGTTTTCCGGCTTTGACCTGCGGAAGCGCCGGCGGCAGTGAGGCCATCATCATCTGCACCTGTCCCCCCACGACGGCAGCGATCGCCGGACCCGTGCCTTTGTAAGGCACGTGCACCATCTGCAATCCGGCGGCGCTCCTGAAAAGCTCGCTCGCAAGATGGTTCGGCGTTCCCGCGCCGCCTGAAGAGAAGTTGAAGGCGCCAGGCTTCGACTTCACCAGTGCGACCAGCTCTTTTACCGAAGTCGCCGCCACTGACGGATGGACCACGAGCATCTCCGGTCCGGAGGTGAGCTGTGTCACGGGCTGGAAATCGCGCAGAGGCTCGTAGCCGAGCTTATCGTAGAGCGAAGGATTGACCGTGAGACAGCCGGGCGGTCCGAGCAGCAGGGTGTATCCGTCGGGTGCTGCCTTGGCGGCGATTTCGCAGCCGACGCTACCCGCAGCGCCGCTTCGATTGTCGGGCACCACCGTCTGACCCAGGTTGTCGCCGAGCTTTTGCGCAACGAGCCGTCCGATCATGTCCGTGGGGCCGCCGGGTGACTGCGGCAGGATCATCCTGATGGGGCGCGTCGGGTAGTTCGGCATGGCCGAAGACTGCGCGTGGGCGGAGCCTGCCACGGCCGTCAACACACCGGCGCTGATGAGTAACGAGTGTCGTATCTTGTACATGCAGCATTCCTCTTTGCAGTGACCTTATTGAAACTATCGTTCTTTCAAGCCTGCGAGCTCCACGACCTTCCCCACTTCGCGATCTCCGATTTGAAGTGATCTGCAAACTGCTCGGGTGTGTTCGCAACGACTTCCGCGCCGTCGAGTGCCAGCTGTTCTTTGACCGCCGGCGTTGCGAGGACGCGCGCGATCTCCGTGTTGAGCTTCGACACGAGGTCGCGCGGCGTACCCGCGGGCGCAAAAATTCCGAACCACGAGTTGGCGCCGAAGCCCGGCACCGTCTCGCCGATCGTGGGCACACCGGGCAATGCCTGTGAACGGCGCTCTCCGCTCACCGCGAGCGCGCGGAGGCGGCCCGACTTGAGGTACGGGAATGTCGGGAGAATGGAAGCAAACTGCCATGACACTTCGCCGCTCAGCAGCGCAATCGTTGCCGGCGCCGCGCCCTTGTAAGGCACGTGAGTCATTTTTACGCCGCCCATCATTGCGAGCATCTCCCCGCCGAGATGGGTCGACGTGCCTACACCGCCCGACGCGTACGTGATCTCTCCCGGTTTCGCCTTCGCCAGCTTCAGCAATCCGCCGACGTTCGTCGCCGGCAACGACGGATGGCTCGCAAGCACGTTGGGTGTCTCGGCGAGACGGATGATCGGGGCGAAATCGCGAATCGTGTCGTAAGGCAGCGTCTTTTTGAGCGTCGGGTTCACCGCAGTGCTGGTTGAGACCATGAGCAGGGTGTAGCCGTCGGCCGGTGCGCGTGCTGCGACCTCGGTGCCGATGACGGTTCCGGCGCCTGGACGGTTGTCCACAATCACCTGCTGACCCCACGTTTCGGTGAGCTTCTGCCCCACGAGCCGCGCGAGAATATCGTTCGGACCCTGCGGTGCAAAAGGCACGATGATGCGGATCGGCTTCTGCGGGTACGTGGTCGCAGGAGGCGCGGCGGCGTGCAGCGCATTCGTGCACGCAACGATCGCGAGCGCGCCGCCGATCACGCGCAAGTGCGTCTGTCGTGTCATCCCTCTGCTCCTCCTCGTGTCGCCTCTCGCCCGCGCAATCAGCGCAGCGATTTTCTGAAATGTGCCGCTGCTTCAGAGCGCGTGCCGATCCACACGTCCGGCGCGGCCTTTGCGACTTCGATGATGCGCTCGTACACCGACGAGCCCAGCGCTCTTCCGAAAACGTGCGTGTGGATTGCCGGATCCACGCGCACTGCGCCTTTCTCCCGTTCGCGTGCGCACTGAAGCCAGTCTTCGAATACTTCGAGCATCACGCGCGGCGGCTGCCCGTGGCGCATGTACATCGGCAGGTCATTCACTTCGGTGTTGTTGGGAAAGGCGATGATCGAACGCTCGCCGAAGGTGACGAGGTACGGGAGGTCGTCGTTGAGTGTGTCGCCGTGCCAGTCGTAGCCTGCTTCCGCGAGCAGCCGCGGCGTGCGCAGGCCGGGCGTGCTGCGCGGGCTGATCCAGCCCGTCGGCCGCTTGCCCGTTGCACGTTCGATGAGCTCGGTGGTGCGTGTGATGTTCGCGCGCTCCTCCGCTTCATCGAGGTACGCGTGGATCACGTCCATGGTGTACGAGTGCGCAACGACTTCGTGGCCTTCGTCGCTGATGCGCCGAACGACTTCGGGGTAGCGCTCGGCGAGGATGCCGCTCACATTGATCGTTGCGTGAATTTCCTGGCGGGCGAGCACGTCGAGGACGCGATGGATCCCGCGCCGGTGTCCATATTCGGCCCAGCCCACCGCGTTGAGGTCCGGCACGCCGGGTTTGAGCGGATTACCCATCGGGCCGAGACCCGGCCACTTGCCGTCGGACCACCACTCGAAGGAGACCCGGAAAAAGACCGCGATGCGTTGCCCGCCAGGCCAGCGGAAATCAGCAGGGGCGGGGGTTTCCGTGCCCCCGGCGTGAATATCGAGTGCCGGATCCATGACTCACCTCACTTGCTGGTTTCAGCCGCAATGCAGCTCGCCGGCTTCATGGCACGCGCTTCTTGAGCCCGAGGAGCTTCGCTGCGTTGCCGCCGATGATCTGATCTTTCTCCGCGCGCGTGAGCGACTTTGTCCTGTTCACAAAATCGACCGGCTTGTAGTAGCCCATGTCGTACGGATAGTCGGTGCCGACCACGACATGGTCCGCACCCCAGAGATTCACCAGGTGCTCGAGCTGCTCTTCACCGAAGACCATGGTGTCGTAGTAGATCTTTTTCAGGTAATACGAAGGCGGCCGCTTGATGTGATCGTGACACTCCGGTCTCACCTTGTAGCCGTGGTCCATACGCGCAGGGTAGTGCCCCATATAGCCGCCACCGTGTGCCGCAACAATCTTGAGGCGCGGGTAGCGCTCAAGCACGCCGCCGAACACGATATGCGCGATTGCGACCGTCGTATCGAGCGGGTTGCCGATGATGTTGGTGAGAAAGTGCTGTGTCAGCCGGCTCGGGTCGGTGAAGCCCATCGGGTGCAGAAAAATGACGGCCTTCAATTCTTCGGCGCGCGCCCAGAAGCGCTCGTAACGCGGGTCTGCGATCTCGACGCCGCCCACGTTGGTGCCGAGCTCCATGCCGCGAAAGCCGAGATCGTTCATGCAGTACTCGAGTGCGTCAACGGCAAGCCGGGGATCCTGCATCGGCGCGGTGCCGAGTGCCACGAAGCGTTCGGTGTTCGACGCGACGATTTCCGCGAGGCGTTCGTTGATCGCCCTCGACGTTTGACGCCCCATGTCGGCATCCACACCGTAGTAATACTGCAGCGGTGAAGTCGAGATCGCCTGCACGTCGATCCCCATCCTGTCCATATCCTTGAGGCGCTGCTCGATCGACGTGAGCTTGCGGTCGAGATCGACGCGCAGCTTTTTCTGGTGCTCGGCAGTGCGCTGGTTGCCGTAGCGCGCCATCGGATCGGCTTTCTTCTCGGATCTGACGAGCGTGTCTGCCGCCGACGTGTGGACGTGACAGTGAAGATCGACTGCCAGGCTCTTGTTCTTGCGACGAATGACTTTGCGGTCAGCCGGCCGGGCTGCGGCACAGCTTCGCGGGTTGCATGTGAATAGCATGGCGCTCCTTTGGATGGGCACGCGATCTTAGCATCGGGCGTCAGGGCTACGCGGTTGGGGTGATTCAGGCGTACGCCTCATGTTAAAGTCACCCGCCCCTTTTGCAACGACGCGTCACAGCGTGCGTACTTTCAAATCGTACTACGGGAGAGATAGATGAACACAGGACAGGAAGTCGTTGGCACTACAGGCATGTCACCAATCGTTTTCTCCGATTGCAACAACGTGATGGCGCTGCCTGAAGAGCGCGCACCCGCAACCGGGCGTCTGGCCGCTGCCGGTGGGTCGACGGTTTCGCAGTCTGCGAAACCCGGCGCTCAGCGCCGTGAAGTGAAAGTAAACGGCAAGCGCGTGAAAACGATCGACGTGCACGCGCACTGCGTGATTCCCGAGACGCTGGCGTTGATGGGTCTGGGCCGGGATCACCAGCGCGGCCCGGGAATCGATGAGGTCGGCGACCGCCGCATTCGCGAGATGGACGCGCAGGGTATCGACGTCGAAGTCTTAAGCATCAACCCGTATTGGTACAGCGCTGACAAGGACAAGGCCGCCGAGGTGGTGCGCATCAATAACGAGCGGCTCGTCGAGTTCGCCGAGACCTATCCCGATCGCATCACGGCTTTTGCTTCGGTCGCACTTCAATTTCCTGAGCTTGCAGCAGAGCAGCTCGAGCATGCAGTGAAGAAGCTGGGGCTCAAAGGCGCGGCGGTCGGGGCGAGTTGTGCAGGTGACGATTTCTCGGATCCGAAATTCCAGCCGTTCTGGAAAAAGTGTGAAGACCTCGATGTTGCAGTCTTCATCCATCCCCAGAGCACGCCGGAGCTGCACAAGCGCCTGAAAGGTAACGGCTGGCTTGCCAACACGATCGGCAATCCACTCGACACGACGATCTGTCTTTCGAAAATGATCTTCGAAGGTACGCTCGACCGGCACCCAAAGTTGAAACTGTGCTCGGCGCATGGCGGCGGCTTCCTTCCGTCGTACGCACCGCGCTCGGACAACGCATGTCGCGTCGGGCCGGACCAGTGCAACCCGAACATAAAGCTTTCGAAAATGCCTACCGAATACCTGCGCGACATGTACTTCGATACGCTCGTTTTCACGTCTGAAGCCCTGCGCCATCTGGCGGCTGAAGTCGGCGTCAACCGGCTGGTGATCGGCACCGACCATCCGATTCCATGGAACGAGAACCCGGTCGATCACATCGTGAATGCGCCTGACTTCTCGGACGATGAGAAGATCGCGATGCTGGGCGGCACGGCTGCGAAACTTCTGAAACTGTAGACTCGATGCATCGTATCGCCCCAGCGCCACCGGAGAAATTCGCCGAAGTCTCCGACCACATGGAGCGGTGGAAGAAGCTGAAAGGCTATCCGCCGAACAGCTGGCAGACGATGGTGCGGAAGCCGAAAGTCTTCCGTGCTTATCGCGAGCTGCACACTGCGGTGATGATCGACCAGGGCGAGGTCTCAAAAGCGCTCAAGTTCATGGTTGCAGAAGTGGTGAGCATCGCCGCAGGGGACCCGTACTGCGCCGCGCACAATGCCGAGAATGCAGTGGAAGTGGGTGGCGTGGACCCAAAGAAAGTCGAGGCGCTCGCGCAGTTTCGCACGAGCGTGCTCTTCGATGCCGGCGAGCGCGCGGCGCTCGAGCTCGCCCACGCCGCCGGCAGCGCGCCGCCGTGCGTGTCCGACGCACATTTTGACGAGCTCAGAAAATATTATTCCGACGACGCGATGGTCGAGATTGTCTCCGTTATTTCTTTGCTTGGATGGCTCAATCGCTGGTGCATGACTTGCGCGACGGAGATCGAGGATCGCGCACTCGCATTCGGGCTCGAGCATCTGGCACAGTCCGGTTGGGCGCCAGGCGTGCACGCGAAGCGCGAGCCGCAGCGCGATTAAAAGCAGGGCGCGGTGATCCCGCCCGTTCGAAAGGACGGTCAGCAGTCGCGCTAACGCAGCCCGGTGGGTTAAAGCGAGCAGGCAGGCGTGAAAATTGCGACGTACGTCGTTATGACGACATTCGCATTAGCCGTGCTTCGGTTTTCAGTTGCTGCTTCCTTTGCACTTTCTCTTACCGGATGCGGTGAGACCGCGAGGCTCCCGTTCAGCGCAGGGGTGGGGTCGAATCCGACGCTGCCGCCTCCGAACAAAACGCTGATACCCACCGTGCATATCGCGCCGGCGAAAGGCTGGCCCGAGGGCGTAAAACCCACATCGCCGCCCGGCACCACGGTGACTGCCTTCGCCATCGGTCTTGATCATCCGCGCTGGCTTTACGTGCTGCCGAACGGAGACGTGCTCGTCGCCGAGTCGAACGCGCCTCCGAAGCCTCACGGAGGCGGGGTCAGGGGATGGGTCATGAAGACGGTGATGAAGCGAGCCGGTGCCGGCGTGCCGAGTGCGAACCGCATCACGCTTCTCCGCGATGCAGACGGCGATGGCGTTGCAGAGACCCGTAGCGTGTTTCTCGAGAATCTCACTTCGCCGTTCGGCATGGCGCTGGTGGGATCCGATTTGTATGTCGCGAACGCTGACGCCCTCGTGCGTGTGCCATACATCGAAGGTGCGACACGCATCACCACCACGCCCGTGAAGGTCGTCGACCTGCCTGGCGGCCCGATCAACCATCATTGGACCAAGAATGTGATCGCGAGCCGTGACGGTACCCGGCTTTATGTCACCGTCGGTTCTAACAGCAACGTTGCCGAGAAAGGCATGGCTGTGGAAGAAGGCCGCGCCGCTATCTGGGAAGTGGACGTCCGCACCGGCAAGCATCGCATCTTCGCTTCCGGGCTCAGAAATCCGAACGGCCTTGCATGGGAAGCGACCAGCGGCGCGCTCTGGACGGTGGTCAACGAGCGCGATGAAATCGGAAGCGATCTCGTCCCCGATTACCTGACATCGGTCAAAGACGGTGCTTTCTATGGTTGGCCGTACTCGTATTTCGGTGCTCACGTCGATGCGCGCGTGAAACCCACCCGCCCGGATCTCGTCGTAAAGGCTGTCGTTCCCGACTACGCGCTCGGTACCCATGTCGCACCGCTCGGCCTCGCATTCTCGGAGAAGAACGCGCTGCCGGCGCCGTTCGGCACCGGTATGTACGTGGGGCAGCACGGCTCGTGGAATCGCAAGCCGCGTAGCGGCTATAACGTGGTGTTCATTCCGTTCAGTGGCGGCAGGCCTGCGGGGGCGCCGATCGATGTGCTCAGCGGCTTCGTGAGCCCGGACGGTGACGCGTACGGACGGCCCGTGGGTGTTGCCTTCGATCGTCGTGGCGCCCTTCTTGTTGCGGACGATGTCGGCAACGCGGTCTGGCGGGTAACCGGAAACGTCCGAAAGTTAAAATCTACTTTCGGCCGGAACGGCAAGTCAGAACCTCAGGCTTGGGGCGGCCCGGCGCCTGAAGTGCGGAAAGAACAACGAAGCAACGAACACTGAGGGGTATTCGGCACGTTGCGTGTCGGATCAAGTCCGGCACGCTGTTAGCCGTATTTGAGTTTCATCGCGATGATCGCGAGCCCGAGCACGAGCGTGATCGCGTTCGCGATCATGATGGGCACTTCACCGAGCATGATGCCGTAGGCGAGCCACAACGCCACACCCGTACAAAACACGACGAACATGCTCAAAGACACGTCTTTCGCGGACTTCGTCT
>JBKJPI010000460.1:0-3395 GCA_046595235.1 Burkholderiales bacterium
GGAGCGCCTGCGCGAGGCAGGTGCGGTGCTTATAACCCTTGGAGAGCGTGTCGATCGTCTGGTACAGCACGTTCTGCAGCAAGCAAAGCTCGACGGCGCGGTTCACGGCACGCTGCCTGGCATCGGCCCGCAGGCCGCGCAGATCCGCCATGAAATCGAGGAAACTGTTTACCGTCATGTCGGGGTAACCGGGCGCGTTCTCGGGAAGGTAGCCGATGAGGCGCTTCGCCGCGATCGGATCCTGCCGCACGTCGTGGCCGCCGACCGTGATGCGACCTGAGGTAGGGAAAATAAAACCAGTCACCATGCGGATGGTGGTCGACTTGCCGGCGCCGTTGGGCCCCAGGAAGCCGAGCACTTCACCACGTTCGACCGCAAACGAGATATCGTCCACGACTACTTTGGGACCGAATGCTTTCGTCAGATTCTCGACCTTGATCAATGCTCGTCCTCCCGCGTAGCGTGGGCGTTGCCTCACGTGGAGCGCCGTCTGCGGACGGCGCACTCGGGATTCTGGACCTGCGCTTTTTTGGCGGGTTGACATAGATCAACTACCCGAGCTCATCCGTCGCGGTGATCTGACTCCGAGCGACGAACGCTTCATGATCCGCGTCAACAGCATCGCCAAGCGGCGGGCCTACACTGCCGGGCATGGACTCGAGCGAGAACAGGGCGATAGCCGCGAAGCTGCGCGAAGCCGCGGACCTGCTCCAGGCCCAAGGCGCGAATCCGTTTCGCGTGGGCGCGTACCGCAAGGCGGCCGACACGCTGGTGAAGCCGGTGCGGCGCCTGTTCGACGACAAAGGACGCGAAGAGCTCGAGGAATTGCCCGGGATCGGCCGCGGGCTCGCGTCGTCGATCGCCGAAATGCTGATTACCGGATGCTGGGCGCAATTGGAGCGGCTGCGCGGCGAGACCGATCCCGAGAAGCTGCTTCAGGTAGTGCGGGGCATCGGCTCCGATCTCGGACGCGAAATACACGACACGCTGCATGTCGAGACACTGGAAGCGCTCGAGCTCGCCTGCATCGACGGACGGCTCGAAACAGTGCCCGGCATCGGCCCGCGCCGGGCCGCGGCAATCTGCGCCTCACTCACCGCGATGCTCGACAGGCGCCGCGCGATCGGGCGCTCGCGACCTCCTTTGCCCAGCCCGCACGGGCCTTCCGTGGCGCTCCTGCTCGAAGTCGACCGCGAATACCATGAGCAGGCCGCAGCCGGCAAGCTTTCGACGATCGCGCCGCGGCGCTTCAACCCGAAAGGTGCAGCGTGGCTGCCCGTCATGCATGTGCAGCGCGGCGGCTGGCACTCGATTTCCTGAAGAGCCGGTAAATTGAAGGCTGCTCGCTTTAGCGCGGGTTAATTCGGGCGGTTAGAAAGACTTCCCGAAGCCAACAGGTGGATGTAAGCGGGCCGGGGGATCCTGATGGGGTCGTCCCGGCCGGCAAAAGGAGGAGCGGTCATGACAAGGCTTGCCTTTGCTCTCGTGCTTTTGGTACTCGGCTCCGGCTACACCGGCTTGGCCGGCGCTGCGGCCCAGGACCGATACGATCTGCCCGAACCCTACCTGTCTTGGGAAAGGGCTTATCTGCGCCAATTCCCACGGCTCCACGGCATCATGGACGCGATGGTGAAGATCAGCGTCGGGCAACTCAAGGAGCCGGAGCAAGACATTTTGCACAATCGCGTGACCTCGGTCCTGGTCTACAAGATGGCGATCGACCTCAAGCTGCCGCAAGACACGCAAAGGCTGGCGCTGGTGGCCGACCTGCTGCACAACATCAACAAGGAGGAAAAGGCCGCGGTCCTCACCGACGCGGAGGTCATGAGGCAGTGCGACGACATGATCGCGCGGCTGCGTGCACTCGGCTACTTTAAGGGTTCGCCGCGCTTCTGGAGCGATACCGAGGTGCTTGGAAACCCCAAAGTTAGCGCCGACCGGTCGCTAATCCACCACCTAACCAGCGGGCTCGCGGCCGGACGCATCCATGAGCGAGCTCGGCGGCTTCTCGACCCAGGACGTTGCACGAGTGCAGGCGGCGATCGTCGCTCACTCCACGGGTTACTGGTATTTTCGGGCGTCAATCGACCAGCTTGCCGGCCGCAAGGACGCCTGGCAGGCGATCTATCCCGAGCCCGAGAGCATCATGGACAAGCTCGTGCACGACGCGGACCTGATCTCGCAGTTCGTGCCACAATCCGTGGTTCCGGACGGGAGCAAGTGGCGCGCACTCGCCAAGAACCGCTGGGGCGCCAAAGGAACACGCCAGGAGGCGCACGTCGTCTATTACGTGTTCCAGCGGCTGTTCGACGAGGCCAAGACCGAACAAGGCCGGCAGCTCGCACGTGAACAGTGGGACGTCATCCGACCAGAACTGCTCAAGCTCATGAGCCTCGGCGCGGCCGAAGACCCGGTGAAGGTACTGGGCGTGCCAAGTGCGTTTCAGTGATCTGCTGCGGTCCAGGCTAAATGAGCTCTACGAGCGCGGGCTGAAACTACGCAAGAAGTTGTTTGGCAACGATGTCGTCGAGAAACGCATGCGTGGTTGGAGCCGATTTTGATGCGCTGAAAGTCGGAACGGAGGTGCGCTTCGACCAAGAGATGGGCGAGCGAGGCCCGCAGGCGAGCACGTTGCGCGTGATCGGCAAGCATCACATCGTAGGGTAGGCGCTCCCTCTCGCGGAGAAGTTGCTTCAGGCCGTGCCAGGCATCGGTTCCCGGCCTCGCCCGCGAAATACACGGATTGCGCCGGTCGGCGCTTCCGGGGACGAGGCGCTCTGCGCTGTCGTCGGTTTGGCTTGCGCAAACGGTAGTGGACGTATGACACGGCGGCGGATGTTGTTGACGTGCGTCAACACGGAAGCACGAAGTCGGCCGAAAATATCTACTTTCCCCCATGTGCGAGCTCCGGGGGCGCGGAGGGCACTATGATTACCACCGAAAAACCGGTTGAACCGCAGCGTGTTGCATGCGAAATTTGCCTCAAGGAAGTGCCGAAATCGGAGGCGACAGTTAGCGAGGCGACGGATTACGTCGCTTACTTCTGCGGCCTGGACTGCTACGAACAATGGAAGAGCGCAGCCGGAGACACCTCTGCTGCGCCAGCCCAATCGGGCTCGTGAGACGGGCTGCACGGGGTTCTGCTCCGCCGCGGCATAAACTTCAGCGGCGACGTGCGCCATCGGCTCGCTCGTCGTTCCTCAGGTAACTATCGGTAAATGTAGTCGCGGGTAAGCGGGAGCGGCCTGGCGTCAATATTTTCCGCCTTGTGGGCCAGGATCTGGTAGATGTTCATCCAGCCGTTCGCAAAGCCGTAGGCGCAGCCGGCGAGATAGATCTGCCAGATTCGAAATCGCTTGTCTCCAGCAGCGGCGATCGCCCGTTCGCGGGCCGAT
>JBKJPI010000529.1:0-3322 GCA_046595235.1 Burkholderiales bacterium
GCCCTTCGCTCATCGACTTCTGCTGCGCACGGTCGACCTTCTCCGGTTCTATGAGCTTCGTAATCCGGCTGAGCATGTAGCCGCCGCCGGGCGCTTCGACGCCGCTGTATGCCGGCAGCTTTGCGACATCGGCCTTGAAGAGCTGCCTCATGATCGGCTCGGGCAAGCCTTTGGGGTCCGTACGGCTCACGACCTGGGGCGGAGTCCACTGCACCTGCACCTCCTTGCCCTGGCGCAACGCCTCGAGCTGCTGGCGTCCCTCCTGCGCCGCAAGCTGAGCCGCACGCGTATTGAAGAGCTTCTTCTCGATCGGGTCTTTCACCTGCTCGAACGGCTGCATGGCTGAAGGTTTGTGCTCGATCACACGGGCGGAGACGATCGTTCCGGGTGCGATCTCGACAGCTTCCGAGTTGCGCTTATTGAGCAGCACATCACCAGAAAAGATCGCCTGGATGAGCTTCGGATTGTTGAGCTTCGGGTCCTGCGCACCCGCGCGAGTGATCCACCCGCTCTGCTGTGGCGCCTGCTTCAAAAGCTCGGCTGCGGGCTTGAGGCTGTCCGATTGCTCGAACACCGTGTTGTTGAATTTCTCCGCGAGCTCGGCATAAAGACGACCGGCGCGCTGCTTTTTGAGCTCGTTCTCGATGTCGGCACGCGCCTGCTCGAGGCTGCGCGTGGTGCCGGGCGTGATGCCGGTCACGCGGATAATGTGAAAGCCGAAATCAGATTCGACCGGCTGCGAGATCTCGCCCACCTTCATTGTGAAGACGGAATCGTCGAACGCTTTCACCATCGAGCCCCGTGTGAATGACCCCAGGTCTCCGCCTTTCGCAGCAGAGCCGGGATCTTGCGACTGCTTTTTCGCGAGCTCTGCAAAAGCATTCGGGTTTTTAACGACCTCCGCCCTGATCTGCTCGGCCTGCGCGCGCGCTTTCTGCTTCGCGTCGGCAGCGGCGGCCTTGTCGACGGCAATCAGGATGTGGCTTGCCTGACGAGACTCGGCCACGCCGAACTGCCGCTGGTTCTGGTCGTAGAACTGCTTCACTTCCTGCGGCTCGATCTGCACCTGCGCGAGCGACGCCTCGGTCGAGAGTGTTACGTACTCGACACGCACTTGTTCCGGCGTGCGGAACTCATCCTGATTGCCGTCGTAGTACTTCTTCGCGGCGCCGTCCTCCAGCTTGACCGATCCGGCGAAGCGCTCGGGCGAGATCACTGCCCGGCTCATCTCACGCTGCTGCTCGGTGATGCGCAGCAGACGCTCGGCCACTGTGCGTGGGACAAAGCTCGTCTCGGCGTAAACGCCCGAGAGCTGCCTCAGCAGGATATCCTGCCGCACGCTGTTCTCGAACGTGGATGCGGTCTGATTGCGGTTTTTCAGGAACTGCTGATACATCTCCAGCGAAAACTGGCCGTTCTCCTGGAAGACCGGCGCCTGCGCGATCATTGCGCGCACCTGCTCGGGTGTGATCGTAAGCCCTGCACGAAGCGCGTGGCCGAGGAGCACGCGCTGGCGGACGAGGTTTTCAAGTACGGCAACGCGCTGTTCCTGGCTCTCGAGGAGTGCCGGATCGACCTTACCGCCGGACATATTGCGTAGCGCGTCCTGCCGCTCGCGCAATGCCTCCTGAAATTCCTGTTCCGATATTTCGTAATCGCCGACCTTGGCGACGACCTGACCGCGCGCGCCGTCGCGAAAGTACGAGTCGATACCGAAAAGGGCAAACGGCGGAATGATCAGCACGAACAAGCCGATCATGATCCATTTCTTGTGCTTCTCTACGAGAGCGAACATGTGGAACCTTGAGGGACGTATGTAAAAGAAAAAAGGCGAAAATGTTCGCCTTTTTTCGACGGAAATGGCGGAATGAATATCCGCCGGCATAGTACCCCGTCGCATCCTACCCAGTCCAATTTGTGTTGCATCCCAGAGGCCTAGAGCCTGTTATGGACCTGGACGTGCGCGACGTTGAGCCAAAAGGGTCTGGATGCTAGGCGCGACGAGGCCGCATAGCCCTTTTCACGCGTTCGTCGCACGCGCCCAGGTCCATAACAGGCTTTATGAGCGTGTCCACGCAGAGCCGTGAAGAAACCGAAAAAGTCAGAAGCTCACCGGTTATCATGTCGCGGCCACGGTCAATCCAAAAAAATGACGGCACAAGCTAAACCCGCAGCTCTGCTGCCGGTGGGAAACTTCGCGCGCGGCATGCGCGCAGGACGCTGGGTGTTCGCCTCGGGCGTCATGGCGACGGCCGAAGGCGGCGGGCTCGCGCCACAGGTCACGCTCAATCTGCGACCGCTCTCGGGCCTGCCGCGCTGGCATACGGAAGCCGCGCTGATGTACCAGCGCGCGGCGGAGGTGCTGAATGCGGGCGGCAGCGACTTCGCGCATGTGGTGCGCACTGACCAGTATTTGCCCGATTGGCGGGCCGTGCCCTTCCTGCATCAGGTGCGGCGCGGGATCTGCGGCAGTTACGTGCCGCCGAGCACATCGGTGCTTGAGCCGTCTCTTGCGCTGCCCGGCGCCGGCATGTCGATGGAAGTCATTGCTGTCGCCCCCGGCCTGGGACTCGATCCGGCGCCCATCTTTCCGCCGGCGCTGGAAGTCCCGGCGACGTCGTCCTTTGCGCCTGTCGTGACGGCCGGCGATTTCGTGTTCATTGCCGGCTTCCTCGCCGCATGCAAACCCGGCGATCTCGGCGGCATCGCGCCGGAAGCGCGCGTGCCCGCAGGCCATTTGTGGAAAGGGAACCGCATACAGCTCGAGGCGGATTACATCATTCGCCACAAGCTTCTGCCGGCGCTCGCCGGCGCCGGCTCTTCACTCGAGAATGTGGTGAAAGCGCAGGTTTACCTCGCCGACATTCAGGACGTACCTGCATTCAATCAGGTCTGGACTCGGCAGTTCGGCACCCGCATTCCGGCGACAACCTTCGTGCCGACGCTCGACCCGGGATTCGCCATTGCCGACGCGCGGTGCGAAATCAACCTCATCGCGCTGACGGATGCCGGCAACACGCGCAGGCACGCTCTTGCGGGAAGCCCGGCGGTGTGCGATGGGCATCCGATTGCCGTGTGCGCCGGTGACCTGCTCTGCTTTTCGGGCCTCGTTGCCGCCGACGAATCGGGCTGCGTCAGCGGCCGCACGACCCACCACGGGATCGATGCACAGATGGATTACCTGCTCGACGTGGCCGAACGCGCATGCACCGAAGCGGGCACGTCGCTCGCGAACGTCGTGCGGATCCAGCAGTTTCATACCGACCTTTCCGAGCTCGAGCCCGCATGGAAAGCGTGGGCGCGGCGGCTGCCCGAACAGCCG
>JBKJPI010000615.1:0-2821 GCA_046595235.1 Burkholderiales bacterium
TGTGACTCCGGCTACGACCGGCGAGCCCGCCTCGTACTTCCACTTCACCTTGCCGGTATCCGAATCGAGGGCCGTGACCCAGCCGTTCGGTTTGCCCATCTGCGTTCTCGAGCCGGCAAAGAAAGCCTGACCTGGAACGTACTTCACTTCGCCGGATTTGATTTCCGAGCACCAGTCGACCGCGCCCACGTAGAGCGACCGGTTTTCCTGATCGAAAGCCGGGCCGTTCCATTGAACGCCGCCGAGCATGCCCGGACAGGCGTACACACCCTCCGGCGTGGGCGCGGCCGCGTAGTTGACCGTAGTGACCGGTGTCTTGAAACGCAGCTTTTTCGTCTTGCGATCGACGACGTAAACGTGTCCGTCCTTGCTCCCGAGCGCGACCACGTCGTTGCCGCGCGTGTCCCTGTAAAGGACCGGAGCGGCGCCAAGGTCGTAGTCGTGGCCGTCGTTCGGCGTCACCTGGTACCACCATTTCAATTTGCCGGTTTTGGCGTCGAGCACAACCACAGAATTGGTAAAGAGATTGTCGCCAGGCCGGTAGGCCACGTTGTAATCAGGCGCTGGGTTGGCGACGGGCACCATCAATTCGCCGGTCTTCACGTCGAGCGCGTATGAGGTCCACGTTCCGCCTCCGCCGGTCTCGGCGGAGATTCCCGACTTCCACGAGTCATGCCCCGTTTCCCCGGGCATCGGAATCGTGTTGAAGCGCCAGACCTCGCGTCCGGTCGCCGCATCGTACGCCATCATGCGTCCGCGGATGCCGGAGTCGCTGCCAGCGGTTCCCATGAACACCAGTCCGTTCCAGGCGATCGGCGCCGAGCTCATGTAGAACCCCATCTTGGGATCCGCGGCAACGGTCTTCCAGAGTTGTGTCCCGGTCTTCACGTCGAGCGCGATAATGCGGCCGTCGTTCGTGCCCCTGAAGAGGCGCCCGTCCATGTACGCGACCCCGCGGTTCGTCGTGGGGTTCATGAGATCTTCGGGTTCCCACGTCGATTTCCAGATGACGCCGCAGTTTCGCGGATCGAGCGCGACGGTGTCCCGCGCGGTCGTGACGTACATGATCCCATCGATCAGAACGGGCCCGTTGTGGAACGAAGTAAGCTCCGCGAGTTTTATCCGACACACTTCCTTGAGTGAGCCGACGTTCTGCGTGTTGATTTGCCTGAGCGCTGAGAAACGCTGCCCGAGAAAATCCTTGTTATAGGTTGCCCAGTCCGTGTCCGCTTTGCCCCGAGGGGCCCCGGGCGACGCCGCCACCGTCACCGTCGACTGACCTTTGGGCAGCGCGGGGGAAGCAGCAGCCGTGGGCGGCGCACTGGCGGCGGGCGGGTTTTCAGCGGCGGTTGCGACGACAGGTTGAGCGGCGCAAAAGATCAACGCAATCGCTCGCGCGCTGTAGCGGTGGGGGAGGAGGCGACTCATTCTCATGGCAGATCCTCTTATGAGTGCAGGGTGAATATCGAAACAGGTCGACATCTTCGTAAAGGTGAAGCTGCCCTCCGTGCGGCACATCGTGGAGCTCGCCCGTTCTTGTCACGGCATATTAGCCGAAGGTGCGACACGGGCAAAGCGTTCGCGGTTGAGTTTCGCAGCATTGTGTTTTCGCGACACGAGTACTCGCAGCATGTGCTGATTCTGTTATTTTCAAGTGCTCACTGCAGGAATTCGAGGCGGATATCGAGATCATGGGTAGTGACCGGCGCCGCACATGAGTCCTACCTCCAGCTTCCGGTGATTCCCGGTTAGCATGGTCTTGTAATCACAGCCGGCACGGCGCCGCGCCACCCGGAGAATTCATGAAGACATCGATTGCGAAAGCGCGCCGGACCGCAGCCGTTCTTCTCGCGGTTGCATATACGCCGCTGGCACCTGCCGCGGCTTCGACCGACCCCGTCTATCCGAACCGGCCGATTCGCATCGTCGTTCCGTTTCCGCCGGGCGCGAGCCCGAACGACGTGACCGCACGCATCCTCGGACCGAAGCTCGCCGATCAGATGCGCCAGCAGGTGGTGATTGAGAACCGGCCCGGCGCCGCGGGCACCATCGGCACCGACATCGTCGCGAAGGCCACTCCGGACGGCCACACGCTGCTCATCAACAGCACCACGCTCACCATCGTTCCGAATGCGTACCGGAACCTGCCGTTCGATCCATTCAAAGACCTCGCGCCGATTACGATGGTGGCCGCAGCGCCGCAGCTGGTGATGATCAACGCCTCGGTGCCGGCGGCGACGCTGAAGGAGATGATCGCCTACGTGAAGGCGCGCCCCGGGCAGGTCAAGTTCAGCTCGGGCGGGAACGGCACGGTGCCGCACCTTGCCGGAGAGCTCATGAATCAAATGGCGGGTTTGCAGATGCTGCACATCCCGTACAAAGGCGGCGCACCGGCATCCGCGGCAATGATCGGCGGCGAGGTCGAGATTTACATCGACACCGCGACGGGCTCGCTCGGGCACATCAAGGCGGGCCGTGTGAAGGTGCTGGGCGTGGCCGCGAAACAGCGTACGCCGCTTCTGCCCGACGTGCCGACGATGGAGGAGGCGGGGCTTCCCGGCTACGAAGTGCGCGTGTGGTATGGCTTCTTCGCACCTGCGAAAACCCCCCCGGCCATCATTCGCACGCTCTACAGGCAATTCAGCACGGCACTCGCGACGCCTGACGTGCAGTCGCGGTTTGCCGCACTCGGCACCGACACGGTCGGATCCACGCCCGAGGAATTCACGCGTGCCTTTCACGACGAGTTGAGGCGCTGGTCGAAGTTCATCAAAGACACGGGGCTCAAGCTCGATTGAGCAAGGGAGGCGCGATGGTTTCA
>JBKJPI010000622.1:0-6719 GCA_046595235.1 Burkholderiales bacterium
CAGCGGCACGTAACTGTTCTCGACCCGCGTGTTGTCAGCGAAGCCGCCGAAAGGCTGAAACACATCGGGGTAGGACTCGTTCCCGCCGAGCCCCAGTCCGGCAGCGATGTTGAGCGAAAGCTGGTGGCCGCCGTGCGGAATGCAACGGCGGCGGGACCAGCCGTGCTCCTTCAGCATCGCGAGTGTGCGCATATATTCGACGAGCCCGTATGAAAGCGCGCAGTCGAACTGCAGCCAGTCGCGATCGTGGCGCATCCCGCCATAGCGGATGAGGTTTCGCGCGTCCTGCATCGAAAAAAGATTCTCACCGGTGGCCATCGGTGACTCATAGTGTCCGGCGAGCTCGGCCTGGAGCTCGAAATCGAGTGGATCCCCCGCCTCCTCGTACCAGAAGAGGCCGTAAGGTGAAAGCGCCTTCGCGTAACCAATCGCCGTATCGAGATCGAAGCGTCCATTTGCATCGACCGCGAGATTCTTGGCCGACCCGACAACGTCTATGACAGCGTCGATGCGCTTCAGATCGTCCGCGAGCGATTCGCCTCCGATCTTCATCTTGACGACCGAGTAGCCCAGGTCGAGATACTTGCGCATCTCGTCCTTCAGCGCGTTCAGGTTCTTGCCCGGATAGTAATAGCCGCCGGCCGCATAAACGAAAACCTTCCCGTCAATCTCGCCCTCGTTATAGCGTTCGCCAAGCACGCGATAGAGCGGTTTGCCTTCGATCTTGGCCACGGCGTCCCAGACCGCCATGTCGAGGACACCGACCGCGACCGAGCGCTCGCCGTGTCCGCCCGGCTTCTCGTTCGCCATGGCGCATGCCCAGATGCGTTCGGGGTCGAGGTTCGTACCCTCGTCGTTGAGGAGCGAGGCCGAAGGTGCGGTCATGAGGCGCGGGATGAAGCGATCGGCGAGAAGCCCCGCCTGCGCATAGCGCCCGTTCGAGTTGAAACCGTAGCCGACCACGCGCGCGCCGTCGCGCACGACGTCGGTGACCACCGCAACGACACTCGCCGTCATTTTCGAAAAATCGATGTAGGCGTTGCGGATATCCGAGGCGATTCCGACGACCGTCGAATGGATGGCAGTGATCTTCATATGCAATGGTGCAGCAGTGCCTTCGGGCGCCGGGTCTCGAGCGGTCGCGAGTCAGAGCCTATTATGGACTTTAACGTGCGCGACGTTGAGCCAAAAGGGTTTGGATGCTAGGCGCGACGAGGCCGCATAGCCATTCTATGCAACGAGGAGCAACGACGCTGATGGGCCGTTTTGGCTCAACCCGCCGGGAACGTGCAGGACGCGCCCATTGCGTTCTCGGCTCTCGCTTACAGTGTCGGGCACTGCTGCGCGAGCGCCTCCTAGCACTGAGCCCCTCCTGCACGTTCGTCGCACACGTTAGAGTCCATAACAGGCTCTGGCATGTGACTTTACGCCACCACGGGACTAGGTTCAGAATAGCCGGGCTCGCCCAAATTAAGACACCCTAACCCGCCGTTCACGGCGCGACCGTCCAGGAGGCAGTTCATGGCACAGCTCAATATCAATGGCAGGAACCACGACGTGCAGGTGGAGCCTGACACCCCGCTTCTTTGGGTCATCCGCGAACAGGTCGGGCTCACCGGCACGAAATACGGCTGCGGCGTTGCGCAGTGCGGTGCGTGCTCAGTACATATCAACGGAAACCTGCAGCGCACCTGCGTGATGCCGGTCAGCGCGGTGAAGGCGACGGACCGTATCGTTACGATCGAAGGGTTATCACAGGGGAGCTCGCATCCGGTGCAGAAGGCGTGGGCGCAACTCGATGTGCCCCAGTGCGGCTATTGCCAGTCCGGGCAGATCATGGCGGCTGCGGCGCTGCTCAGAACGAAACCGCGCCCGACCGACAAGGACATCGACGAGGCGATGACAAACATCTGCCGCTGCGGCACCTACCAGCGCATCCGCGCGGCCGTTCACCTTGCAGCCGGCAACAAAACCGCGGCAGCACCTGCCGAAGACAATTCGAATAGCCAGGCGTAGGAGTCTCCAACCATGAAGACCGCAATTGAAGCCCCGAATCTTTCACGCCGCCGTTTCATCGTCAGCTCGGCTGCCGCAGGCGGAGGTCTGGCGCTGGGATTGAACGTTCCGTTCGGCACCGGCTCCGCCACTGCCGCAACCAGCGCCGCAGCAGTGCCCGAAGTCAATGCGTGGGTGGTCGTGAAACCCGACGACACCGTCGTGGTGCGTGTCGTACGCTCAGAAATGGGTCAGGGAACGCACACCGGTCTCGCGCAGCTCGTCGCCGAAGAGCTCGAGTGCGACTGGAGCAAAGTCACCCTCGAAGCGATCACGGCCGGGCAGAACCTCGCGCGGAAGCGCGTGTGGGGCGACATGTCCACCGGCGGCAGCCGGGGCATCCGCGGATCGCAGGATTACGTGCGGCGCGGCGGCGCGGCGGCGCGCATGATGCTGCTGCAGGCCGCGGCCGATGAGTGGAAGGCTCCGGTCGGCGAGCTCTCGGTTTCAAACGGCATCATCACCCATGCGAGCTCCAATCGCACGGTGAGCTACGGCAAAGTTGCAGCCGCCGCCTCGAAGCTCACGCCGCCGGATGCGAAAAGCATCAAGCTCAAAAACCCGAAGGACTGGAAGATCGCCGGCAAGCCGATGAAGCGGCTCGACACGGCGCCGAAGCTCAACGGCTCGAAGGTCTATTCGATCGACGTCAAGTTGCCAGGAATGCTCAACGCCGCCGTGAAGCAGTGTCCGGTATTCGGCGGCAAGCTCGTGAGCTACGACGAAGCCAAAGTGTCGGGGATGGCGGGCGTTAAAAAAGTCGTCAGAGTCAATGAGACCACCGTCGCCGTTGTCGCCGATACCTGGTGGCGCGCCAAGAAAGCACTCGACGCGCTCCCTATCGTGTGGGACGAGGGCCCGAACGCGAACGTGACGAGCGCATCGATCGCAGCGCACCTTGCGACCGGGCTCACGTCGACCGATGCCTTCGCCGACACGCTGATCGGCGATGCGCCCAAGGCAATCGCCGGTGCCGCGAAGAAAATCGAAGCGGTCTATGCAACGCCATTCCTCGCGCACACCACGATGGAACCGATGGTGTGCACGGCCAAGATCACCGCCGATCGCGGCGAAATCTGGGTTGCAACGCAAAACCAGGAGTCGGCGCTGGCGGCACTTTCGGAGACGTCCGGGCTGCCGCTCGCGCAGTGCGAAGTCTATAACTACGATCTCGGCGGCGGCTTCGGCCGGCGCGTGACGGTTCCCGACTTCATTCGCCAGTCGGTAAACATCGGCAAGCAGTTTCCCGGCGTCCCGGTGAAGATGATCTGGAGCCGCGAAGAGGACCAGGCGCACGATTTTTACCGGCCGATCTCTCAGTGCCGGCTCCAGGCGGGCATCGACGAGAGCGGCAACCTCGTCGGACTGCAGATCCGTGTGTCAGGACAGTCCATCAATGCGGCCCTCAGCCCTGCTGCGATCAAGGATGGCAAGGACGTGCGCCAGCTCCAGGGTTACTGGAAAGAACCGGGTGATGCGCAATTTGGCTACACCGTGCCGAACCTCCAGATTGAATATGCGATGCGCAATACTCACGTGCCGCCGGGCCCGTGGCGCGGAGTAAACACCAACCAAAACGGCGTTTATCTCGAGTGCTTCATGGACGAAGCGGCGAAAGCTGCAGGCAAGGACCCGCTCGAGTTCCGCCGCGCACTCATGAAAAATCATCCCAAGCACCTTGGCGCGCTGAATGCCGCTGCTGCAAAAGCGGGCTGGGGTAAGCCATTGCCGGCAGGCGTGCACCGTGGAATCGCCCAGTTCATGGGCTACGCCAGCTATTCCGCAGCCGTGGCCGAAGTTTCAGTGAGCCCGAAAGGGGAGCTCAAGGTGCACCGCCTGGTGCTCGCGACGGATTGCGGCCACGTAGTAAACCCTGACCAGATTGCCGCGCAGGTCGAAGGCTCGGTCGCGTATGGCCTGAGCGCAACCATGTATGGGGAATGCACCGTGGACAAGGGGCGCATCGTCGAGCTCAACTTCCACAACTACCCCGTAATGCGGATGGCGGACTTTCCTAAGGTCGAAACGGTCACGGTCCCTACGTTCGATTTCTGGGGCGGCGTCGGAGAGCCTACGATCTGCGTCGTAGGCCCCGCCGTGCTGAACGCGATATTTGCAGCGACCGGAAAACCGGTGCGAACGCTACCAATCAGGAACCAGAAGCTCGTCTAATCCCCGTTGTTTAAGCAACCTCGGCGCGCGGCTGCGGACCGCCGCGCGCGTCCCGAGCGTCCATTAACGACACCACGCTAACGCGCCTCATTCACGGCACGATGCGCCATCGACAGATGTCGGTGCGGCCCAGAGTTGCGTGAATAATCACAGCTAAAGGACCGACCATGAAGAACCCACTCAATCCCGGAGCGCCCAACCTCTCGCGCCGCCGGTTCATTGTTGGCTCTGCGGCCGCGGCGGGCGGCGGCTTAGCGCTTGGTTTCAATGTGCCTTTCGGCATTTCACCCGCCGCTGCCGCGCAAGCCGGCGCTGCTGCGGATACTGAAGTCAACGCGTGGGTCGTCGTGAAGCCGGATGACACGACAGTCATTCGCATCGTGCGCGCGGAAATGGGGCAAGGCACTCACACGGGGCTCGCACAGCTCGTCGCCGAGGAGCTCGAATGCAACTGGCAGAAGGTCACCATCGAGCAGATGACCCCGGGACAGAACCTCGCGCGGAAGCGCACCTGGGGAGACATGTCCACCGGGGGCAGCCGCGGCATCCGCACTTCGCAGGATTACGTGCGCCGCGCCGGCGCCGGTGCACGCATGATGATGCTTCAGGCGGCCGCGAACGAATGGAACGTGCCGGTTGGTGACCTTACGGTCTCGAACGGCGTAATCACCCACGCCGGCACCAGGCGATCGACGAGCTACGGCAAGGTCGCCGCCGCCGCGGCGCAGTTGCCCCCGCCGGATCTCAAGGCGATCAAGCTCAAGAGCCCGAAAGACTGGAAGATTGCGGGGAAGCCGATGAAGCGGCTCGACACCGCATCGAAGATCGATGGATCCGCCATTTACTCGGCAGACCTGAAGCTTCCCGGCATGCTGCACGCCGCGGTCAGGCAATGCCCCGTTTTCGGCGGCAAGCTCGTGAGCTATGACGAAACGAAAATCTCGGGGCGTCCGGGGTTCAAGCGCGTGGTCAAGGTCGATGACTCGACCGTCGCTGTCGTGGCCGATACCTGGTGGCGTGCGAAGACGGCGCTCGATGCGCTGCCGATCGTCTGGGACGAAGGCCAGCACGCGAACGCATCCAGCGCGACGATCGCGACGCACATCAAAGAAGGCCTCACCTCGACCGACGCCTTCGCGGACATCGATGAAGGTGACGCGCTGAAGGCGATAGCGGGTGCTGCGAAAAAAGTCGAAGCGGTTTACAGCACGCCGTTTCTTTCGCACGCAACCATGGAGCCTATGAACTGCACGGTCAAGCTGAGCGCGGACAAGGCCGAAGCCTGGGTGCCGAGCCAGAATGCGGAAGCTTCCATGGCCGCGCTCTCGACAGCGTCCGGGGTCCCGCTCGATAAATGCGAGGTTTACAACCACACGCTGGGCGGCGGTTTCGGCCGCCGCGGTGGTACGCAGGACTACGTGCGCCAGGGTGTCGCCGTGGCGAAGGCGTTCCCCGGCGTGCCGGTGAAGCTCCTGTGGAGCCGCGAGGAAGACCAGACGCACGACTTCTACCGTCCCGTTTCCCAGGCCAAGCTCACCGCCGGCCTCGACGAGAGCGGGAATCTCCAGGGCCTTCACATCCGGGTTTCAGGCCAATCGATCAATGCCTGGCTCGCGCCGGCCAACATCAAAAATGGCAGGGACGTGCGCCAGCTCCAGGGTCTCTGGAAAGCGCCGGGCGACGCGCAGATCGGTTACACGGTGCCGAACCTTCGGACCGAATACGCCATGCGCAACACGCACGTTCCGGTGGGCCCGTGGCGCGGCGTCAATACGAATCAGAACGGCGTCTACCTCGAATGCTTCATGGAGGAAGTCGCGCGCGCGGCCGGGAAGGACTCGCTCGAGTTCCGCCGGGCACTCATGAAAAATCATCCAAAGCACCTGGCCGTATTGAATGCAGCCGCGGAAAAAGGCGACTGGGGCAAACCGCTGCCGCCGGGTGTTCATCGCGGCATTGCCCAGTTCATGGGTTACGGCAGCTACTCCGCAGCGACGGCGGAGGTCTCAGTCGGCAAGGACGGCAAGGTGAAGGTTCACCGCATGGTTCTCGCGCTGGACTGCGGCCACGCGGTCAATCCCGATCAGATCGCGGCGCAGGTCGAAGGATCGGTCGCTTATGGACTGAGTGCAACCTATTACGGCGAGTGCTCGGTCGATAAAGGCCGAATCGTCGAGACCAATTTCCACAACTATCGCATCCTCCAGCTTGCCGAGATGCCGAAAGTCGAGACCGTCATCGTGCCTACGTACGATTTCTGGGGCGGCGTCGGCGAGCCGACGATCTGCGTCGTCGCCCCGGCCGTGCTCAACGCCATCCACGCCGCTACCGGAAAGCCCGTCCGCAGCCTTCCGCTGAAGAATCTGAAGCTCGCATAGCCGTCAATCGCGCGAGGCAAGCTCCGGTCGCCTGAGCAGCCGGCGACTCGCGCAGACTGTCCCTCGGCACCATGGGACCGTCACGGCTTACTGCGTGCCCACCGGACCGCGTTC
>JBKJPI010000174.1:0-8040 GCA_046595235.1 Burkholderiales bacterium
ATGCGCTCGAGCAGAGCACGCACGAGCTCGACAGGCGAAAGCGCGCGCGAGTTGATGAGGCGTGAGGCTTCAGCAATCGTGCGGGGAAGAGACGCAGGCATGGCTCATTATGCGTGAGCGCTTGCGAGTGGGCTAAACTTAAAAACGCTCATGGAGAAAACAATGACGAACCGTTACATGATTCAGAAGCAGCTGCTCGTGCTTGCACTTCTCGGCGCCGCAACGCCCACCGCCTTTGCGCAGGGCGGCTATCCGGTGAAACCCATCCGCCTGATCGCACCCTTTCCCCCCGGCGGCACCACCGACGTACTGAGCCGCATCGTCGCGCAGAAGCTCGGCGATGCAGTGGGCCGCCAGGTCGTGGTCGACAACCGGCCTGGCGCCGGTGGCAACATCGGTCACGAGGTCGCCGCGAAGACCCCGGGAGATGGCTATACGATCGTCATGAGCAGCAACGCAGCGCTGGTAGCGAACCCGCACCTGTACAAACGCCTCGGCTTCGATCCGCTGAATGATTTCACACCGATCGCCGTCGTTGCGAAAGCAGGTCAGGTCCTCGGGGTCCACCCCACGGTTCCGGTGCGCAACGTCAAAGACCTGATCGCACTTGCGAAAGCCAGTCCGGGCAAGCTCAACTTCGGCTCCGGCGGGCGCGGCACGCCGGCCCACGTCGCGGGTGAAATCTTCAAATCGGTCACGCAGATCAACATCATTCACGTGCCTTACAAAGGCGGCGTCCTCGCCGTGATGGATGTCGTGGCGGGCCAGATCGACATGGTGTTCGCGGACATGGCGCCCGCGGTTCCTCAGATCAAAGCCGGAAAATTGAAAGCGCTGGCAGTCACGAGCGACGAACGCTCGGCCGCGCTGCCCGACGTGCCGACGATGGTTCAGGCAGGCATCAAAGGCAGCAGCCCACAGACGTGGTGGGCACTGCTTGCACCGAAAGGCACGCCGGCGGCGATCGTCACGCGCCTGAATTCCGATCTCGCGCAGATCCTGAAGCAGCCCGACGTGCAGGAGCGTTATGCCGCGCTCGGTGTCATCACTGCTCACAGCACACCGGAACAGGTGACCGAAATGATCAGGACCGAGTCGCCGGCGATGGGCAAAGTGCTCAAGGCCGCAGGCGTCGAGCCCGAGTGACATCCGACCTCAGCCCGGACTCGATTCGGGATCCAACTTCAGCCGACGCGCGACATCCATCGTAAAAAGAAATGACACTGAGCGAAATACCCTCTACCGACCGCGTCCGCGAGATGTACCGGACGATGCTGCTCATCCGTGCGTTCGACGAGCACGCCGGGGATGCACGGCGGGACGGCAGGTTACGGGGTTCGGTTCACGAATACATCGGCGAGGAAGCGATCGCCACTGGTGTCTGCGCCAATCTCACGCGCGCCGACTACATCAGCAGTTACCACCGTGGTCACGGGCATTGCCTCGCGAAAGGGGCAGACCCGGAAGCGATGATGATGGAGCTTTACGGGCGGGCGGGCGGAGTTTGCGGCGGTAAAGGGGGCTCGATGCACGTCGCGGATTTTTCGCTCGGCATCCTCGGCGCGAACGGTGTGGTCGCCGATGGCGTGACGATCGCGGTCGGCGCCGCACAGGCCGTCAAGCTCAAGGCGGAAGATCGCATGGTCGTCGCGTTCTTCGGCGACGGCGCGATGAATCGTGGGCCCATGCTCGAATCCCTCAACTGGGCGCGCATCTACGATCTTCCGATTCTCTTCGTGTGCGAAGACAACCTGTATTCGGACCGTACGCGCACGCAAAGCATGACCGGCGGGCCGGGTGCGGTCGCCCGCGCGGAAGCGTTCGGCATCCGTGCCGAAACCGTCGACGGCAACGACGTGGTGGCGGTCGACGAAGCCGCGGCGCGGCTCATTGCTAAAGTGCGCGCCGGCTCCGGCCCGTTGTTCCTTCACGCGACGACGTACCGATGGCGCGGCCACCTTGCGCTCGACAAGGCGCTTTACCGTGATCCGGTGGAGCTCGAGCGCTGGCAGGCGAACGATCCGATTCAGCGCGCAGCGGAATGGCTTGTCTCGCGCGGCGTCCCGGAGGCGGCGCTGCGGCAGGAACAGCAAGCAGCGGCGTCACGCATCGCATCCGTCGTGGCGGCCGCAGAAGCGGCACCCTGGCCCGACGACAAAACGTTTTACGAGGACGTGCAGGACGTCGGCGCACCGGCATGACCGTCATGACCTTCGCGCAGGCGGCGCGCACCGCCCTATTGCAGGAAATGGAACGCGATGCGACGGTGTGGGTGCTGGGAGAGGACTTGGGGCCTGAAGGCGGCGTCGCGGGTCAGTATCTCGGGCTTCAGCAGCGCTTCGGCAAGACGCGCATTGTCGACACGCCCATTTCCGAATCGACCATCATGGGTGCGGCAGTGGGCGCGGCGATCTGCGGCACGCGCCCGGTCGTCGAGCTGCGCTATGCGGACTTCGGAATCTGCGCGGCCGACGAGATCGTGAACCAGGCGGCCAAGGTGAGATACATGCTCGGCGGTCAGGTGCGCGTGCCGGCGGTGATCCGGCAGCCGATCGGGATGCGCGACGGCATGGCGGCGCAACACTCGCAATCGACCGAAGCATGGTGGATCCATGTGCCGGGGCTGGTGGTCGTCGCGCCCTCCACGCCCGCCGACAACCACGCGCTCCTCAAGGCCGCTATCCGCTGCGACGACCCCGTCGTCTACATGGAACATAAGGAGTTGTGGACAGTCGAGGGTGAAGTCGATGAAGACGCGGCGCCGGCAACCCTCGGTCAAGCCGTCACGCGAAAACCCGGCGACGACTTAACGATCGTCTCGTGGTCGAGCATGGTCGGCGTGTGTTTAGAGGCCGCGCACGCGTTGGACGCAGCGGGCTGCAGCGCCGAAGTCATCGATCTGAGAACGCTGTGGCCGTGGGACAAGGCTATGGTTTTCGAGTCGGTCCGTAAAACGGGCCGTCTCCTCGTCGTGCACCAGGCGGTGCGCGCCGCAGGCTTCGGCGCCGAGATCGTTGCAGAGGTGACGGAGGACCTGTTCCCGCTCCTCAAAGCCCCTCCGCAACGCCTCGCCGCTCCTCGCGTGCCGGTGCCGTATGCGCAGCCGCTCGAAGCGCTGTGCCGGGTCACGGTGGAGCAGATCGTGGCTGCCGCCTTGGCGATGCAGCAAGGAATGACACCACGGGGGGAAGGGTGACGCGGGGAATCCAACGTGCCTTCATCGCAGTGTGCGCATGCATTATCGCAGCGCCTGCGCTCTCTCAGGCGTGGCCCACGCGCCCTGTGCGCATCATCGTACCGTTCGCACCCGGGGGCGGCGTGGACACCGTCACGCGTTTTCTTGCGCAGAAGCTGACGGAGCAGGTCGGCAGTAGCTTCGTGGTCGAGAACAGGCCGGGTGCGGCAGGCGTCCTGGGAGCTGAGCTTGTGGCGAAAGCGCCGCCGGACGGCCACACCCTGTTCACCTCGGCGCCGGAGTTCTCGATCAATCCGAGCGTGCGGGCAAAGCTGCCTTACGATCCGTTCAAGGACTTTGCGTATATCTCGCAGCTGACTTCCGGCCAGTTCATGCTGGTGAGCCATCCTTCGGTGCCCGCGCGCACGGTGAAGCAGCTCATCGCCCTGGCGAAAGCGCGGCCGGGCGAGCTCAACTACGGCTCGTCCGGCGCAGGCGGCATCAATCATCTCGCGGGTGAACTGCTGCAGTCGATGGCGGGCATTCGCTGGGTGCACGTGCCTTACAAAGGCGCAGGACCCGCGACCGCTGCGCTCATGGGCGGCGAGATCGGCTTCGTGTTTGCGAGCACCACCGGGCTGATCGCGCCGGCAAAAGCGGGCAAGGTCCGCCCGATTGCAGTGACGGGCCCGAAGCGCTTCAGCGAGCTTCCCGAGACGCCCACGATCGCCGAATCAGGCTTGCCGGGTTACAACGTCACAGGCTGGTATGGCTTCTATGCACCCGCCGGAACGCCGCCGCAGATCGTGAAGCGGCTCAACGATGAAGCACGCAAGGGTCTTTACAGCGCCGAGGTGAAAGACAAGCTCGAGAAGACAGGCAACGAGCCGGTAGTGAGCACACCGGATGAATTCGTCGCCTTCATGCGCACTGAAATCGACAAGTGGGCCAAGGTCGTGAAGTCGGCCAACATCCGCGTCGAATAGCGCGGCTAGGTGTGAACCTGCACGGCGTTGTGTGGCGGGCGGGGCGGCAGAGCCGATCCGTCACGCCTCCTGGTGCCGCACCCATGTCCGTCGAGCGCGAAACCTGGTTCGCGGCAGCAGGTCAACCCACGACCAGCCGCACACGAACCGCGCGCCCGCCGGACTGCGCCACAAGTCGGCGCGCCGGCTCGGCTCTGCCGCCGCGGCGGCCACACAACCTTTTGCAGATTCACAGCTGGATCTCCAGCGGAAGCCTGACCGGCTTTCCGGTCTTCGCGGCGCGCACGATCGCGAGTGTGGTCTCGAGATTCAACCGCGCCTGCTCAGGCGTGGTGTGTACTGTTGGGCTGCCGGTGGCGAGTCCATCGAGCCATGCACGCGTCTCGTTCGCTATCGATCCCCAGAAGTCCCCCAGCGCCCAGTCACCGCCGCTGTTCGCGCCGAGGAAAGCCATATTGACCTCGTGATTGGGCAGGTAACCCGACGGGAAGCCTTTCTCGGTGTAGAGCAGATGATCGAGATGGTCGTCGTCGATGATCATCGTGCCGTCGACACCGAGGAGCTCGACGCGGTCCGACTGTCCCATCGCCGGCCACTCCGACGGCAGTATGTAGCTCACCCCGAAGCTGAACACCGCGCCGTCGGCGAAAGTCACGATCGCCCACGTCACGTCATCCGCGTCGTAACCCGCGTCCGTGAAAATTCCCCGCTGCCCGCGCGCGACGACCTCCACAGGCGGATTGCCTTCGAGGAACCAGCACACGAGATCGACGTAGTACGTGAGCACATCGAGCACCGGTGTGGCGTGCGGGTCACGCTTGAGGATGTTGAACGCGACGGCGCGAGAGTTGTAGACCCGCGCCGTGCCGCCGATGACGCTGCCGAGCTTGCCCTGCACCATCTGTTCCTTAGCGCGTAAAAAACATTCCTTGTAACGCCGGCTGTAGGCGATTCTGAGGTCGCCGTTGGTGCGGCGGACGGTTTCGAGCATGTCGTCCGCGTCCGCCATTGAAAGCGCGATCGGCTTCTCCACCAGAACGGGTTTGCCGAGCTCGAGTGCGCGCCGAACCGGAGACGAATGGGCGCCTTCCGGCGTCGAGACGATGACAGCGTTGACTTCAGGACGCGCGATGATGTCGTCGTTGTTCCCGGAATGGAAATCTGCGCCGGTCTCAACGGCAAGCGCGCGCGCGCGTTCAGGATCGAGATCCGAGACCGCGAGAAAACCCACGGCAGGATGCTTCGCCGCAAGCCGCGCCCGCAGTGTTCCAATGCGCCCGGAGCCGACGACTGCCAAACCGATTTCTTTTCTTTTCATCGTTCGTTCCTGCGGATCAGCGAGACGCTGATTTTCCGGTGAGCGCGTCGGCTATCTGCATGGAACGCAGTTTGATCTGGCCGCTTACCATACCGAGCTCGCCCTCCCCGCGTGTGAACCTACCTGCACTTCATGCGCCTTGCATCTTCTATTTTCGGGCTATAGTAGGGCTTCCCCCGGGCTCAAGAATAACAATGTTCAAAGCCATCACTATTGCGTTCGCATTCTCATGTGCATTCTCGCTTTCGGCCTATGGGGCCGAACCCCCGCCTGATCTTGCAAAGGCGGAAGCGCTCGTCCGAGAAGGCCGCCCCGCCGAAGCCTACGATCTCCTCCAGGCTCGCGAAGCCGAGATGGCCGGCGATGCGGAATTCGACTACTGGCTCGGCATCGCCGCGCTCGAAGCCGGCAAGCCGGATAAGGCCACACTTGCTCTCGAACGCGCGCTCATCGTCAATCCCGATTTCGTCGGTGCACGGCTCGATCTCGGCCGCGCGTATTTCGCGCTCGGGGATTATCCACGCGCCCGTCTCGAGTTCAAGACGGTGCTCGAGCAGGACCCGCCGGCGGGCGCACGCGAGAGTATTCAGCGGTACATGGCGGAAATGGATACGCGCGCCAAGCTGCGGCAGCCGCGCATCACGGGTTATCTCGATGGCACGCTTGGCTACGACAGTAACGTCAATGCCTCGACGGGCAGCTCAAGTGTGTTCGTACCGCTTTTCGGCCTTAACCTCGCGCTGGCGCCGACCAGCACGAAGCAGAGTGACAAGTTTTTGAGCCTCGGCGCAGGTCTCGAGATTGCGGTGCCGCTCACTGATGAGCTCAGCGCGTTCACAGGCGCCGACGCGCGCTACCGCGTTAACTCGAAGCAGGACGAGTTCGATCAGAACCGCCTGGATGGACGGGTCGGGCTCCAGTTCGTACGTGTCAATAATCTTTATCGCGCGAGCGTTTCGTACGGTCGCTTCTATCTCGACAACCGTTACAACTACGAGTCGGCGGGTCTCGCGGTCGAATGGCGCCACGCCTTCGACGAGCGCAACATCGCGAGCCTCGTGGGCTCTCACAACCGCCTGCGCTTCCCCGACCCCACGCTCGCAGGCAACAACGTCAATCAGACGATCGTCGGCGCGGGTTGGGGACGCAACTTCAATGCGGAAGGCACGACGTTCGTGTTCAGCAGTGCGTACTACGGGAACGAGAACGCTACGAACGATCGTGTGGACGGCGACCGTAGGCTCTTCGGTCTACGCCTCTTGGCGCAATACGGAATTAGTCACGGTTGGGATACGTACGCCAGCGTTGCTGCGCAGATAAGCGACTACGATACTGAGAACTTCGTTTTCGCCGCTACCCGTAAGGACCGTCTGTATGAGCTTGCCCTCGGCATTATCTGGCGCCCCCAGCGCGATTGGTCGCTTCGGCCCCAGATCGCCTACACGCGAAATCACTCGAACATTCAGATCTACGATTACGATCGTTACGACCTGTCACTCACGCTGCGACGCGAGTTCCGTTGAGGCCCAACATGCTTAAGAAGATTCTCACCGTGGCCGTGACCGGCCTGCTCGCACTGACTGCTGCTGCCGGGGCGAATGCCGCATCGAGCGCGGCCGTGGGACGCTTTCAGCTATCGAGCGGTGACGTGCAGATCATCACTCCGGACAAGATGTCGCGGGCGGGCGCCCGTGGTGAGCTCGTCAACGAAGGCGACACCATCGTTACCGGGAAAACCGGCGCCGCGCACATCCGCATGTCCGACGACGGCATCATCGCAATGCGCGCTGACACGACGATCGTTATCGACACCTTCCGCTGGCAAGGCCGCGAAGACGGCACCGAGCGCAGCGTGCTGTCACTCGTCAAAGGTGGATTTCGTGCGATCACCGGCGTGATCGGCCGCACCAACAAGTCGCAGTACATCGTGAACACGAGTACTGCGACGATAGGCATTCGCGGCACCGACCACGAGCCATTCTTCATTCCGGTGCCCGCCGCCGGAGAGACGCCGTCCGCCGAACCCGGAACCTATAACAAGGTGAACATCGGAGAGACGTTCATCAGGACCAGCGCAGGCACCGTGGAGCTCGGCCAGAACCAGGTCGGTTTCGCGGCGGCGCAGGGGACTATCGCACCCGTGAGGCTCGAGCGCATGCCTGACTTCATGCGCGCAACCGCGTTGCCCCGCGGCAAACCCGATCTGCGGGGGGTGGGCGAGTTCGCGTCGCGCGCCGAGCGCCGTGCGGAAGCCGCACGGGGACTGCAGGAGCGCAACATCTCGCCGCAGCAATTCAGGCAGGCGCTGCTGTTTCGGGTCCGCACGGCGGGCGAAGACTTCGATCTTGCGGGCCAGTCAGGCGGCTTTCGCTTTGCTCCGCGCGAGACGGCGCTGACGGGAAGCCTGCTTTATTTCACAGGCGGCAATGTGCGCTTCGATATCGCCGGGGTTGTTCAGGGCAACGGCCGCGACTCGATCCTGCTCGACTCGAACAACAACCCGCGGATCGTCAGCGACCAATCGTCTGATTTTCGTTATTCGCGTGAAGCCGCGTCTTTCA